>JADHLS010000250.1 GCA_016780605.1 Reyranella sp. | reverse complement strand
GCGGTTCGGCCTGCGGCCGACCGGCGCGCCTACCGCTACGGGTCCACCAAGCGCGTACGAACGCGCTTTAAGCCGCGTTGGCCAGCGCTCCGCCCTTTTCCTTCATGAACTGCTCGAGTTCGCCGGTCTCGAACATCTCGCGGATGATGTCGCAGCCGCCGACGAACTCGCCCTTCACATAGAGCTGGGGGATGGTCGGCCACTGGCTGAATTCCTTGATGCCCTGGCGCAGTTCCGGGTCGACCAGGATGTTGACGCCGTGGAACTTCACGCCGAGCTCGCTCAAGCACTCGACGACGGCGGCCGAGAAGCCGCACTGCGGGAACACCGGCGTGCCCTTCATGAACAGCAGCACGTCGTTCTTGGCAATCTCGCCGCGGATACGCTCGAAAACCTGGGGCTCGCTCATATCGATCTCCTGAAGCACCTGAGGAGGCGCGGGGTTGGCCTCAATATAAGGCCCTCAAGGCCTTTGCGCCATGGTCGTCAATTTCAGCGCATGCAGCACGCCGCCCATGCGGCCACCCAGCGCGCCATAGACCATCTGGTGCTGCTGGATCTTGGATTTGCCGGCGAAAGCCGGGGAAATGACGGTGGCGGCATAGTGGTCGCCATCGCCGGCGAGGTCCTGGATCTCGACCTCGGCTCCCGGGATGCCCTCCTTGATCAGGCGGACGATGTCTTCGGCAGGCATCGGCATGGCTTGGTTTTCCTGCGTTATTCCGTGGCCGACATATAGCCCGGCAACCAGGCTTCGTGGGCCGCCTTGATGTCGCTGAGCGGCAGCGACAGCAGGCCGTTGACCACCAGGGACGCCCCGCCTGAGTAGCCCAGGAGCACAGCCGGAACCCCCGCAGCCTTGGCCGCCTCGACGATATCGTCGGCCGAGCCCGAGGCGATGACATAGCGGGCTTGATCCTCGCCATAGAAAAACGCGTGCGAGGGAACGGCGTTTCCAGCTGGCTGGGCGATCTCGACGCCGGTGCCGCCGGCGATGCACATCTCTGCCAGGGCCACCAGGAGCCCGCCGTCCGATACGTCGTGGCAGGCATCGACCCGGCCCAGGGCGATCTGGTCGCGCACGAAGTCGCCGTTGCGCCGCTCGACGACAAGGTCGACTGGCGGCGGCGCGCCTTCCTCGCGGCCGCAGGCCTCGCGCAGATAGAGCGATTGGCCGAGCCAGCCCTTGGTCTCGCCGATCAGCACGATGCCTAGCCCGCCCTCGGTGAGCCGCGACCCCACGGCCTTGGCGATGTCGGCGATGACGCCGACGGCGCCGATCGTCGGCGTCGGCAGGATCGGCCGGCCCTCGGTCTCGTTGTAGAGCGAGACGTTGCCCGACACGACCGGGAAGTCGAGTGTCGTGCAGGCCTCGGCCATGCCCATGATGGCGCCGGCGAACTGGCCCATGATCTCGGGCTTCTGCGGGTTGCCGAAGTTCATGTTGTCGGTGACGGCAAGCGGCAGGGCGCCGACCGCGGTGATGTTGCGCCAGGCCTCGGCCACCGCCTGGCGGCCGCCGGTCTCGGGATGGGCCTGCACGTAGCGCGGCGTGCAGTCCGAGGTCATGGCGAGGCCCTTGTGGCCGGCCCCTTTGGCGCTGGAGGGCACGCGCACCAGGGCGGCGTCGCCGTCCTGCGGACGGATCGCCGTGTTGCCCATGATGAGATGATCGTACTGGTGCCAGATCCACGCCTTGCTCGCGAGATCGGGGCAGCTCATGAGGGCGAGCAGCGAACCGCGCCAATCCTTGGGCGCCGGCACGCTCGCGGCATCGACCACGGGCGGCAGCGGCGTCAGTGTCCACGGCCGCTCATAGACCGGCGCCTCGGTGACCAGCGGCGGGATCGGGATGTTGCCGACGATGTCGCCGTGCCAGGAGAGCACCATGCGCTGGGTGTCGGTGAGATGGCCGATGACGGCGAAGTCTAGCTCCCACTTCTCGAAGATCTTGCGAGCCAGCTCCTCGCGGCCGGGCTTCAGCACGATCAGCATGCGCTCCTGGCTTTCGGACAGCATGAGCTCATACGGGTTCATGCCGGTCTCGCGCATCGGCACCTTGTCGAGCTCGACGACCACGCCCAGCCCGCCCTTGGCCGCCATCTCGAACGAGGAGGAGGTGAGGCCCGCCGCACCCATGTCCTGGATGGCGACGATGGCGTCGGTTGCCATCAGCTCGAGGCATGCCTCCAGCAGCAGCTTCTCGACGAAGGGATCGCCGACCTGAACGGTCGGCCGCTTCTCCTCGCTGTCCTCGTTGAACTCGGTCGAGGCCATGGTGGCGCCGTGGATGCCGTCGCGGCCGGTCTTGGAGCCGACATAGACCAGCGGATTGCCCACGCCCGCAGCCGCCGCGTAGAAGATGCGATGAGCCGGGGCGATGCCCACGGTCATGGCGTTGACCAGGATGTTGCCGTTGTAGGCGGCGTGGAAATTGGTCTCACCGCCCACGGTGGGGATACCCATGCAGTTGCCGTAGCCGCCGATGCCGGCGACGACGCCCGACACCAGATGCCGGGTCTTGGGATGCGAAGGGTCGCCGAAGCGCAGCGCGTTCAGGTTGGCGATCGGCCGGGCGCCCATGGTGAAGACGTCGCGCAGGATGCCGCCGACGCCCGTCGCCGCGCCCTGGTAGGGCTCGATGTAGGAAGGGTGGTTGTGGCTCTCCATCTTGAAGATGGCGGCCTGGCCGTCGCCGATGTCTATGACGCCGGCATTCTCGCCCGGCCCCTGAATGACCCAGGGCGCCTTGGTCGGCAGCTTCTTCAGCCAGACCTTGGACGATTTGTATGAGCAGTGCTCGCTCCACATGGCGGAGAAGATGCCGAGCTCGACCATGGTGGGCGCGCGGCCCATGATGGCCAGCACACTCTCATATTCCGCGGGCGACAGGCCATGCTCGGCGACGATTTGCGGCGTGATCGCGGGCTCGTTGGGAAGCTTGACGGGGGGATTCTTCTCCAGACTCACGTGAGCGCCTCGACCAAACCTTCGAACAATGCCTTACCGTCCGACCCACCGAACATCGGCTCGACCGCGTTCTCGGGATGCGGCATCAGGCCCATCACCGTCTTGGTCTCATTGAACACGCCCGCGATGTTCTGGATGGAGCCGTTGGGATTACCGGTGCCGTCGACCGTGCCATCGGGCGCGCAGTAGCGGAAGGCGATCTGGCCGCGATCCTCCAGGCGCTTCAGCGTGGTCTCGTCGGCGAAGTAGTTGCCCTCGGCATGGGCCACCGGCACGCGGATCACCTGGCCGGCCTGGTAGCGGTTGGTGAACAGGCTCTGGCTGGTCTCGACTTTCAGGTGCACGTCGGAGCAGACGAACTTCAGGTGTGCATTGCGCATCAACGTGCCGGGCAGAAGGCCCGCCTCGGTGACGATCTGGAAGCCGTTGCAGATCGCCAGCACCGGCACGCCCTGCGCCGCGCGCTTCTTGACCTCGGCCATCACCGGCGACTGCGCCGCCATGGCGCCGCAGCGCAGGTAGTCGCCGTAGGAGAAGCCGCCCGGCACCACGATGAGGTCGGTCTTCTCGAAGTCGCCGTCGCAGTGCCAGACCATCTGCGGCTTACGGCCCGTGACGAGCTCGATCGCCTGCGCGACGTCGCCCTCGCGGTTGGAGCCGGGGAAGACGAGGACTGCTGCCTTCATGTTCATACCTTCTTGTCTTGCCGGACCGCGGGCCTCCAGGCCCGCTCATGATCATGATGCGGGCCTGGAGGCCCGCGGTCCGGCAAGAAGTTCATCAGCCCACCAGCTCGATCGAGTAGTTCTCGATCACGGTGTTGGCCAAGAGCTTGCGGCACATCTCGTCGAGCCGTGCCTTGGCCTTGGCCTTGTCGGTCTCGGCGAGTTCCAGCTCGATGAACTTGCCCTGGCGGACGTCGCCCACTTCGGGGAAGCCCAATCGATTGAGCGAATGTCCGATGGCCTTGCCCTGGGGGTCGAGCACGCCGTTCTTCAGGGTCACGTGAACTCTGGCTTTCATTTCGCCTCTTATTGCAACGTTGTGGGGCCGCGGATGTCGCCCGGGCCCTGGTCGATCAGGATGCCAAGCCGCCGCGCCACTTCCTGGTAGGCCTCCTCGACCTTGCCCATGTCGCGGCGGAACCGATCCTTGTCCATCTTCTCGTTGGTGCGCAGATCCCACAGCCGGCAGGAGTCCGGGCTGATCTCGTCGGCAAGCACGATGCGGACCATGTCGTCCTCATATAGGCGGCCGAACTCGACTTTGAAGTCGATCAGCTTGATGCCGCAGCCCAGGAACAGCCCGAACAGGAAGTCGTTCACGCGCAAGGTCAGCGCCACGATGTCGTCGAGATCCTGCGGCGTCGCCCAGCCGAACGCCGTGATGTGCTCCTCGGTGACCATCGGGTCGCCCAGCGCATCGTTCTTGTAGAAGAACTCCATGATCGACCGCGGCAGCTGCGTTCCTTCCTCGACGCCGAAGCGCTTGGCGAAGGAGCCGGCCGCGACGTTGCGCACCACGACCTCGAGCGGGATGATCTCGACTTGGCGGATCAGCTGCTCGCGCATGTTGAGGCGGCGGATGAAATGGGTCGGCACGCCGATCTCGCCGAGCTTGGTCATCAGGAACTCGGAGATGCGGTTGTTGATCACGCCTTTGCCCGTGATCGTGCCCTTCTTCTGGTTGTTGAACGCGGTTGCGTCGTCCTTGAAGTACTGGACGATCGTCCCGGGCTCGGGCCCCTCGAACAAGGTCTTGGCCTTGCCCTCGTAGATGCGACGGCGGCGGGACATTTTTTACTCCTGGGCGGACGATGCCATCCGCCCCTCATGCGGCGGGAATATGGCGGAAGTCCCATGCGCCGGGACTGGGGAAAAATCCATTGAAAAAGGTGACACAGCCGTCATATTCGAACCAAATCGGAGGCCCGACATGGCCCAGCAAATCACTTACGACAAGGCCTACGACACAATAATGCCGGAGAATTTCCCGGCGATGCTCGAGGTGCCGCGCTATGGCCGGCGCAGCGACGCGTTCGACAGCATCATATCAGCTACCCACGACCATTTCTGGGACCCCCTGGACCGGAACTACATCGATTTCGACCAACCCTTCGACATGGCGACTAAACCGGTGCTGCCGCTCGACATGGTGGTCGAGCTGCGCAGCGCGGTCGCCGACCGCCTGGACGAGCGCCAGAAGATCGGCCTTGCCAACGACGTCACGCACTGGTCGGTCTCCAATCTGCTGCATGGCGAGCAGGGCGCGCTGTCGCTGTCGGCCAGCCTCTGCCACATCCTGCTGGATCCAGGCGCCCAGGAATACGCCGCCAACCAGGCGCGCGAGGAGGCGCGCCACGTCACGGGCTTCACCCGCTACATCGCCAAGCGCTGGGGCGAGCCGCTGCCGGTCGGCAAGACCATCGCCACGGTTCTGGCCGATCTCGTGAGCACGCCCGAGGTCTACAAGAAGATCGTCGGCATGCAGATGCTGATCGAGGGCCTGGCCATGGGCTCGTTCGCGACGCTCAATGCACGCACCAACGATCCGGTGCTGCGCCGACTGGTGCAGCTCGTCATGAGCGACGAGGCCTTCCATCACCGCTTCGGCCGCATTTGGGCCGCCAAGACCATCCGCCACCTCGATCAGGAGGAACACCGCAAGGTCGAGGACTGGTCGGCGCAGATCTTCCAGACGCTGCTGTTCAACCTGATCAATGCCGAGCAGAAGCAGATGATCTACGCCAAGTACGGGCTCGATTGGCAATGGGTGCGCGACGCGGTCAAGGAGACTTTCAGCGACAACGACCGACGCGACGCCCTCAAGGAAAGCACCAACATGTTCCGGGTGCTGATCAAGACGCTGCTGCACGCCGGCATCATCACCGAGCGCACCGCGCCGCTCTACGCGGTGTGGGTCGACATGAAGGAGCTCGAGGACGAAGGCGACGGCATCCCGGGCGACGTCGTCGCCGAGGAGATGCTGGTCGTGCTGCGCGAGATCAACGCCAAGCGCCGGCGCATCGCGTCGAAGGACGTCTCTTAGTCATGTTCCTCTCCCCCAAGGGGGAGAGGAACGTAAGTTCCTTACTGCCCCTTGAACCTCGGCTTGCGCCGTTCGCGCCAGGCCTGGTGCGCCTCGGCCTTGTCCTCGCTCATCTCCAGCACCATGAATCGGTAGGAATCGACCAGCGAGGCGTCGGCGAGATTGGGGATGTCCTGTCCGCGGTTCAGCGATTCCTTGACCATGCGCACGGCAAGCGGCGGCAGGCCGGCGATGTGGTCGGCGACAGCCAGCGCCTGAGCCATCAGGTCGGCGTGCGGCACCAGCCATTGGGCCAGTCCGATGCGATGGGCCTCCTCCGCCTTGAGCGGAAAGCCCATGGCGACCCGCATCGCCAGTCCCTTGCCGACGATGCGACCGAGCCGGGTCGCGCCGCCATAGTTGGGCAGGATGCCGAGCGCCACCTGCGGCAACCGCCACTCGGCGCGGTCTGACGCCACGACCAGGTCGCAACAGAAGGTGATGATGCAGCCGATGCCGATGGCATAGCCGTTGACCGCGGCGATCACCGGCTTGGGGAAGTCGCTCACGAGGTTGGACGGGAAGTCCCGGGCGCGGCCGACGCGCTTGATGAAGGCCGCGGCCGAGCGCGTGTTGTGGGTGTTGGGATCGCGCAGGTTGGCGCCGGCGGAGAAGGCGCCGCCCGCTTCGTCGCCCGTCAGGATGACCGAACGGACGTCATTGTCGTCGGCCGCCTCATCGAGGAGACGCCGGAAGCCGTCGTTATAGTCCTGTCCCCAGCAGTTGCGTGCCTCGGGGCGGCTCAGTGTCAGGATGCCGGTATGGCCCTGCTTGCGGTACAGAAGCGGCATGGCGTTCCTCCTTGTGGAGGATTCTTGGCCCTTTAGGGCTTCCGCGCCAGCACGAACGCCGACAGGCCCGCCAGGCGATTGATCGGGAACACCGGCAGTTCGGCCGCGCAGGCCACGGTCAGCAGGCTGTTGGTAAGGGCGCCGTGCTTCTTGAGGCTGCTGCGCGGTTCTGCGGTGTTGCGCTCAGCCAGCCGCACCACCGCGGCCAGCGGAAAGACCGATCCGAAGTAATAGGCGCCGCGCACCACCTGCAGGCCGGCATCGCGCATGGTGGCCTCGATCTCGGCGAGCGTGTAGCGGCGCTTGTGCTCGAGGAACACGTCGTGGCCGCTCCACAGAAAGCGGAAGGCGGGCACCGTCACCAGGAAGTGTGCGCCGGACGGAACCTTGTCCGCGTAGTGGCGCACCAGGCCGCGATCGTCGTCGACGTGCTCCAGCACGTCCATCATGAGCACCAGGTCGCAGTCGGTCGGTCCTGTGTCGCGCCGGTA
>JADHLS010000249.1 GCA_016780605.1 Reyranella sp. | reverse complement strand
GATCTCGGCGACCATGACCCATCACCAGGACGTCGGCGGCATGTCGCCGGGCTCCATCCCGACCACGGCGACCGAAGTGTTCCAGGAAGGCCTGCGCCTGCCGCCGCTCAAGTTCCGCGACGCCGGCAAATACAACGAGACGCTGGTCGCCATCATCCGGCAGAACGTGCGGATTCCCGATGCGGTCATGGGCGATCTCAACGCCCAGCTGGCCGCCTGCAACGTCGGCGCGCGGCGCATAGCGGCCCTTGCCGCCGAGCTGGGCGACAACCATGCGCTCGCGATCTTCGACGAGCTTCTCGACCGCTCCGAGACGCTGACGCGCGCCGCGCTCAAGAGCATTCCCGCCGGCACCTACCGCTATGTCGATTTCAACGACAATGACGGCATCGAGCTCGACAAGCACATCCGCTTCGAGGTCGCCGTCACGGTGAACGATGGTGCCTTCCATTGCGACTTCACCGGCTCCTCGCCGCAGGTGCGCGGGCCGTTCAACTGCGTGCCGTCGGGCTCACTGGCAGCGGCGTGCTACGCCGTGCGGGCGATCACCGACCCGACTATTCCCACCAACGCGGGCTGCTTCCGGCCCATCACCCTCGAACTGCCCAAGGGCAGCATCGTCAATCCGCTCGAGCCCGCGCCGGTGAACTCGCGGACGGCGACCATCAAGCGCATCACCGGCTGCATTCTGGGGGCGCTGAAGGAAGTGCTGCCCGAGCGCGTGCCGGCCGACAATGCGGGCGAGCTGGTGGTCCTGGCCTTCGGCGGCCGCCACGACGGACGGCCCTACGTCGTCGGCGAGCTGATAGCCGGCGGCAGCGGCGCGGGACCGCACTGCGACGGGGTCGACGTCATCGAGACCGACGCCACCAACTGCATGAACCTGCCCGTGGAGGCGATGGAGATGGACGCGCCCATCCGCGTGCACCGGCTGGAGCTGCGCCGGGATTCCGGCGGCGCCGGTACGCAGCGCGGCGGGTTGGGCCTGGTCAAGGAATACGAGGTGCTCGATGGCGAGATCTCGTTCACCTATCGCGGCGAGCGGCATTTCTTTCCGCCCAAGGGCGCGCGTGGCGGCGCCGACGGCGCCAAGGCGAATGCGGTCATCCGGCGGCATGATGGCAAGGAGGAGATCATCCCCTCCAAGCTGATGACGACCTTGCGACCCGGCGACCGTGTCGTCATCGAAACCGCGGGCGGCGGCGGCAATGGCCCGCCGACGGGACGGAGCCGGCAAGCGGCGGAGCTCGATCGGACGGACGGGAAGGTATCCTAGTCTAGGTCGTCGTCTCGACGGGAACTAGACCGTCAAGAACTGCTGCACGATGCTCTTGTCGGCCTGCAGGTCGGCGGGTGTGCCGGTGAAGCGGACCTCGCCCTTCTCCAGGATGTAGACGCGGTCGGCGAGCGACATCACGAACTGCAGGTTCTGCTCGGCCAGCACGATCGACAGGCCGGTGGCCTTGAGCTCGGCGACGCGCTGGCGCAGCTGCTCGACGATCAGCGGCGCCAGGCCCTCCGACGGCTCGTCGAGCAGCAGGAGCTCGGGGTTGCCCATCAGCGTGCGGGCGATGGTCAGCATCTGCTGCTGGCCGCCCGACAGCACGCCGCCGCGGCGGTCGCGGATCTCGGCCAGGTCGGGGAAGAGCGCGAACACCTGCTCCTCGCGCCAGGTGGTGCGGCCGTCGGCGCCAGTGCGGCGCGCGATGTCGAGGTTCTCCCACACCGTGAGCTCGGGGAAGATGCGCCGGTCCTCGGGCACGAAGCCGATGCCCAGCCGGCAGATGCGGTGGGGTCCCAAGTGTGCGATGTCGCGGTCCTTCCACACGATGCGGCCGCTGCGCGGCGGGGTGAGCCCGATGATCGAGCGCATGGTCGTCGTCTTGCCCACGCCGTTGCGCCCGATCAGGGCAATACATTCGCCGGCGCGGACATCCAGAGAGACGCCGAACAGGACCTGGCTCAGCCCGTACGCGGTGTGGATGCCTTCGACGGCCAGATCAGCCCCTCTATCAGCCATGACTGCCATCCCCGAGGTAGACACGCTTGACCTCCGGGTCGTTGCGCACCGCATCGGGCGCGCCCGAGGCGATGATCTCGCCGTGATGCAGCACCGAGATGCGCTCAGCGATGCCGAACACTACGGACATGTCGTGTTCGGTGAAGAGCAGCGTGAGCCCGCGCGCCTTCACGATGTCGCGCACCGAGGCGATGGTCTCGGCCGTCTCCTGCGGCGACATGCCGGCCGTCGGCTCGTCGAGCAGCAGCAGCCGCGGCTTGGCGGCGAGCGCGATGGCAAGCTCGAGCTGCTTCTGCTTGCCGTAGCTCAACTCGCCCGCGGTCTCCTCGGCCTCGCGCGTCAGGCCAACCAGATCCAGGAGCTCCGCTGTTCCTTCACGGTACAGCGAGCGGCCCGGCCGGAACAAATTCCACTGCTGGCCTTCATGCGCGATCAGCGCCACCTGCACGTTCTCGAACACGCTGAGGCGCGGATAGATGTTGATGCGCTGGAAGGAACGCGCGAGGCCCAGCCGCACGATCTTCTGCGGCGGTAGCCCAACCAAGTCGCGGCCCTCGAACGCAACGCTGCCCTTGGTCGGGCGCAGATGGCCGGTGATGAGGTTGAAGAATGTCGTCTTGCCGGCGCCGTTGGGACCGATGACGGCATGGGTCTCGCCGGCCGCGAGCTCAAAGGACACGTCGCGCGTGGCCACGAAGCCTTCGAACGACTTCCACAGGCCCTGGATGCTGAGCATGCTGGTCATGCCCTGCCCCAGCGCGCCCGCACGCGCGACACAAGACCGATCAGCCCGTCCGGCAGCACCATCACGATCACCAGCAGGATCAGCCCCAGCACCGTCGGCCAGTAGGGCGTGTACTGGTTGGTGAAGGTCTGCAGCAGGTGCAGGACGGCGGCGCCGATGATCGGGCCGATGAACGAGTAGATGCCACCCAGCAGCACCATGATCAGGACGTTGGCCGATTCGGTCCAGAAGGCGTTCTCGATGTACATGCCGCGGTGGTACATGCCGAACAGCGCGCCCGCGAGGCCGCCGAAGGCGCCGGCCACGGTGAAGGCGGCCCAGCGCATGCGCCGCGTGTCGATGCCGATGAAGCCCGCGCGAACGCTGTTCTCGCGGACCGCGACCAGCGTCAGGCCGAACGCCGAATGGCAGATCACCCAGAGGGCCGCCACGCCGACCGTCACCATCGCCAACGTGAAGTAGAAGTAGGCGACGGGACTGGTGAGCAGTTCCGGCATCTTGATGCCGGTGAAGCCGTCGTCGCCGCCGGTCACTTCCTTCCACTTGAAGGCCACACCCCAGACCAGCATGGCGAAGGCGAGCGTCAGCATGGCGAAATAGATCTGCGTCAGGCGCACGCAGAAATAGCCCACCACTGCCGCCACCAGTCCCGCCAGAACCACGGCCGCCGGCAGGCTCGCCGCCAGCGGCCAATTGTAGGTCGTGAGCAGGATGGCGCAGCCATAGCCGCCGATCGCGAAGTAGGCGGCATGGCCGAACGAGATGTTGCCGGTGAAGCCGATCAGCACATTGAGGCTGAGGGCGAACAGGGCGTAGATCAGCACCTCGGTGGTGAGGTCGATGGCATAGCGGCTGCCGCTCAGCGGCAGCAGCGCCAGCAGCAGGATGACGATTGCCGAGGCGATCAGGTAGCGGCTCTGCGGCATCTCAGCCGACCTCGGGACGGCCGAGCAGGCCCCAGGGCCGGATGATCAGGACCACCAGCATCAGCACATAGGGCAGCACGTCCTGCCAGTTGGGCGCCCATACCGTGCCGAACTGCACGACGAAGCCGAAGGCAAGCGCCCCCAGGAAGCTGCCCCAGAGATTCCCCAACCCGCCGATGATGACGATGATGAAGCACTCGTTGATGATGGTGGCGTCCATGCCCGGCACCAGGGCTACGCGCGGCGCCGCAAGGGCGCCACCGATGCCGGCCAGCGCTGAGCCCGCGGTGAAGACCGCGGCATAGACCATCGGCACGTTGACGCCCAACGCCGCCAGCATCTCGCGATCCTGCGTGGCGGCGCGCACGACGCGGCCCCAGCGTGTGCGGTCGACCACGAACCACAGGGCGACGGCGATCAGCGGGCCGACGATGCAAAGGAAGAGCTGGTACTGCGGCAGGACGACGAAGCCCAGGCTCACCGCGCCGCCCAGGCCCGGCGGATAGCCGACCGAATACTGGTCGGTGCCCCAGATCATCTTCGCCGCATCGCTCATCAGCAGCACGATCGCGAAGGTGAACAGCAGCTGCATCAGGTGCTCGCGGCCGTAGAGATGCTTCAGCAGCAGGCGCTCGATCACCAGGGCGATGACACCGAGCGCCAACGCCGAGGCCAGCACGCCGACGAAGAACGGCGCGCCCCAGCTTTTGGTCACGGTGAACACGATGTAGGCGCCGAACATGTAGAACATGCCGTGCGCGAAGTTGATCACCCGCAGCACGCCGAAGATCAGGTTCAGGCCCGAGGCGATGATGAACATGTTCATCGCCAGCGCGAGGCCGTAGAACGCGTTCAGCGTGAACATGGTGAGGGTCATTGCGGCAGTTCTCCCCTTCCGTCATCCCGAGCGGAGCGGCCCGCAGGGCCGCGCAGTCGAGGGACCTTTCTTGTCGGCTTACCGATCAAAGGAGATCCCTCGGCTTCGCTCGGGATGACGATTTCGCCTACGGCGAAATCGTCACTTCGGCTGGATGTATTCCGCCGGGTCCATCATGCGGTAGGCGCGGTCGGGCTTCTTGACCATCGGCCCCCAGAACTGGCCGATGTTCGCCTGATGGCTCTTGGCGTCGATGGTGAGCTTGCCGACCGGAGTGCCGATCGTAAGCCCCTCGAGCGCCGCCGCGACGTCGTCGGCCTTGGTCGACTTCGCCTTCTCCATCGCCGCCGCCGTGTACATCACGCCGATATAGCCCAGCGCCGCCCATTGCGGCGTCTCCTGGGTGTTGAGCTTCTTGGCGAGCCTGGCCTGGAACTCCTTATGGGAGGGGTCGTTGGCGTGATACCAGAGCTCGTAGGTGTTGGAGATGACGTTGTCGGGATAGTCGCCCTTCAGCTCGCCCGCGATCTCGTGGCTGCCGATCTCGCCGCCGGAGATCCACTTGACCTTGTTGAAGAAGCCGAGCGGCGCCGCCTGCTTGACCCACGATACGAAGTGCGGCCCCCACAGGCCCGACAGCACGCCGTCGCAGCCCGCCGACATGACCTGCGGGATGAACGGGTTGAAGTCGGTGGCGCCGAGCTTGGGCTTCAAGGTCAGCACGATCTTGGCGTCCGGCGCATACTTGGGCAGGGCCTTCAGGATGCCGGCCTCGAGGTCGTTGCCATAGGCATAGTCGAGCTCGAGATGGCAGATCTTGGCGAGCTTGTTCCGGCCGGCCAGCAGCGCCATCGCGTCGCCTTCCTGGTCGGTGTTGGCGGCCGTGCGGAAGACGTACTTGTGCAGCTTGTCGGTCGTCATCTGGATGGTCTTGGGGATGGTCGAGATGTACACGACCTTCTCCTGCTTGCTCACTTCCGACATCGAGAGCCCGACCGCCGAGGAGAGCCCGCCGAGGACGATGTCGACCTTGTCCTTGGTTATGAGCTCCTTCATCGTCGAGGAGGCGGCCGACGGGTTCATCTTGTCGTCGCGTTCGACCGATTCGATCTTGCGGCCGAGGATGCCGCCCTTGGCGTTCAGCTCCTCGACGGCGAGCTGGTGGCCGGCCATCGCCGGCACGCCGTAGACCGCGCCGCCGCCGGTCAGGGGATAGAGGACGCCGATCTTGATCGGCTCCTCGGCGAAGGCCGCCCCGGCGCCCAGAACACCGACGGCCGCCAGCATTGCGCTGTATTTCATGTTCGTTTCCTCCCGATTCGAGCGGACTCCCCTACGCGGGACGCTTACGCGACGCCTTAAGCTGAACCAGTGCGTTAATCTGCACGCCGGAACCGGCATATTTCAAGTCGTGTCGGGCGCCATCGAGGCGATAAGGTCGCCTGATGAACGAAACCGATCTCTGCTTCACGCCGGCGACCGAGCTGGCCCACGCCGTCCGCACCAAGCAACTGTCGGCGGTCGAAATCACGACAGCCGTTCTGAACCGCGTCCGGCGACTCGAGCCCAAGCTCAACGCCTTCGCCTACCTGGCGACGGAGGAAGCGATGGCGGGCGCCTGCGCGGCCGACCAGGCGCTGGCGAAAGGCGCACCGTTGGGACCGCTGCACGGCGTGCCGGTGACGATCAAGGACCACGAAGCCGTGCGCGGCATGCAGACCGAGTACGGGACGTATCTGCGCAAGGGCGAGAAGGCCCAGGCCGACAGCGCCATGGTGGCTCGACTGCGCGGCGCCGGCGCCATCATCCTCGGCAAGACCACGACGCCTGAGTTCGGCTGGATGGGCGTCAGCAACAGCCCGCTCACCGGGGTCACTCACAATCCCTGGAAGCACGGCATGAATGCCGGCGCCTCATCTGCCGGCGCCGGCGTCGGCGCCGCCGCGGGCTACGGACCGTTGCACCAGGGCAGCGACGGCGCGGGATCGATCCGCATGCCGGCGCATTTCAGCGGCGTCTTCGGGCTGAAGCCGACCTACGGTCGCGTGCCGCAGACGCCGGTCGCGGCAAGCGACCAGACGGTGCATCTCGGGCCGCTGACGCGCACGGTCGCCGATGCGGCGCTGATGCTCCGGACCATGGCCGGCCCGCACGCCGACGATCACACCAGTCTCGAGGGGCCGCCGGCGGACTATCCGCGCCACCTCGACGAGCGCCCGCGCGCGCCGCGCATTGCCTACAGCCCCGACCTCGGCCATGCGCGGGTCGATCCGGAGGTGGCCGAGCTGGTCGCCAAAGCGGTCCAGGCGTTCGAAAGCGATCTGGGTTGGCGCGTCGACCCGGTGAAGACGCCGTGGGGACCGAAGGGACCCGAGCTCGCCCGTTTCTTCTGGCCGGCGCACTTCCAGCGTCATATTGATCGCCTGCCCGAATTCCGCGACCGCATGGACCCGGGCTTCGTCGCCTGCATCGAGGCGGGCAAGCACATCACCATGGCCGACTACCAGAAGACACGCCTGGTTAAGTACGCCTACTGCGCGGAGATCAACCACTTCTTCGACGACTGGGATTTCCTGCTGACGCCGGCGGTGTCGGTCGCAGCCTTTCCAGCGACGCAGCTGCAACCCTCACACTGGCCACAGCATCCGTGGGATTGGCTGAGCTGGGCGGAGTTCTCCTACCCCTTCAACCTGTCGCAGAACCCGGCGGCATCGGTGCCCTGCGGCTTCACCAAGGACGGCCTGCCGGTCGGGCTGCAGATCGTCGGCCGGCGTTT
>JADHLS010000248.1 GCA_016780605.1 Reyranella sp. | reverse complement strand
CTACTGGCGAATAGCGGTAGGCGCGTCGTCAGGGGCGCGAACTAGGAGGGCTGGAGCATGCTTGATCACAGCCACGGCATTGGCGGGACTGAGATCGACGAGGACCTTTCGATAGTCCCCGATCTCTCCAGCGGGCTTATCGACCGATCGATCTATTC
The DNA here is from genome assembly GCA_016780605.1 of Reyranella sp. Lineage (GTDB taxonomy): Bacteria > Pseudomonadota > Alphaproteobacteria > Reyranellales > Reyranellaceae > Reyranella. The sequence continues at coordinate 7,190 of JADHLS010000248.1, read as the reverse complement.
GGATCCGGATATTTACCGTCTGGAGCTGCGCAGGATATTTGCCCGAGCCTGGAATTTCATGTGCCACGAGAGCCAGGTTCCAAAGGCCGGCGACTACTTCATCAATTATATCGGCGAGGACCAGGTCATCGTTGTGCGTGGCGAGGACGGCCAGGTACGGGTCCTGTTGAACACGTGTCGTCATCGGGGAAATGCCCTGTGCCGTGCCGAACTGGGAAATACCAAGACTTTCGTCTGCAGCTATCACGGCTGGACGTACGGGCTGGATGGCAAGCTGATCGGAATCCCGGGGAAGACCGACTTTTATCGCGACGATGTCGACCAGGCAGCATGGGGCCTCGCGCCGGCGGCGAAGGTCGATCACTACAAGGGCTTCTACTTTGCGACGCTGGATGCGGCGGCTCCAACCCTGTTCGACTACCTCGGGGAAGTCGGCCGCATCGGAATCGAGAGCATGCTCAACCAGGGCGATGTCGTTGCCCTCGATGGCGTCCAGAAGAACGTCATAGACTGCAACTGGAAGATCGCGGTCGACAATCTCTTCGATTGGTATCACGTCAAGGTGAGCCACAACTCCGCTTCAAGGGTCGGCTTCCTGAACCAGCGCATGATGATGCCGATGACCCAGATGGTGATGCTGGGTGAACTCGGTCACGCGATCGGCGGCCCAATGGTCACCGAGGAGCAGCAGGCGAAGATCGACGCCCTGAGCGACGAAGAACGGTTGGCGATCGATCGACTTCCGGATGCCGAGCGGGCGAAGGTGACCCCGTCCGAGCGGCGGCCGCTTCGGTCGGTGGCAACCAAGGCCGCGATGGGTCCGGTTGGTGTCCGCTCGACCGGCCACCCCAACATCTTCCCGAATCTCTGGATCTCGACTCGCGGGATGCAACTGAGCCTTCGCCTTCCCCGCGGCCCCGGCCACACGGAAATCTGGTGGTTCACCGTAATGCCGAAAAGCTTCAATGATCACCAGCGACGTGCGGCGAAGAAGTTCATCTCGCACGCGTTCGGGCCGGCCGGACTGCTCGAACAGGATGATGGCGAGAACTGGAGCCAGAGCACGGCGGCGAGCCGCGGCGTGGTCAGCCGGCGCTATCCGCAAAACCTGCAGATGGCCATGGGCCAGGACGAGGTGCTGGTGGATCCCTCGGGACAAAAAAGGATCGAGACCCGCGTGAACGAGCACGCCCAGCGCTGGACCTACAAGTGTTGGGCGGAATGGCTCCGCGCGCGCGACTGGCCGGAATTGATGGCGACGCGTTCGCCCTCGCCAACTGGCCGGATCTAGCCGTGTCCAGGCCTGCGCAGCTCGATCAAGAGGCGATGGCGATGCCCGGTCTGCCGGAAAAGGCGCTGCTTCAGTATGAGGTGGAGCAGTTCCTCTATCACGAGGCCGCACTGCTGGACGACCGGCGGTTCAGCGAATGGCTGGCCTTGATCGCCGACGACATCCACTACTGGATGCCCATCCGTCGAACTGTCACTGTCGAGAACCTTCATCTGGAATATGCCGGGCCCGAGGGCATGGCCTATTTCGACGATGACAAAACCGACCTCAAGATGCGGGTGGAGAAGCTGCAGTCCAACTCGGCATGGTCCGAGAATCCCCCGTCGCGGACCCGCCACTTTGTGTCGAACGTGCGCATCCTCGAGGCGACGGGGACGGAAATCGCGCTCGAATGTGCCATCCACCTCTATCGCTCGCGTCTGAACGACAAGATCGACCACTGGATTGGCAAGCGCCGCGACAGTCTGCGGCGCGTCGAAGGTGGTTTCGAGGTCTTCCGGCGTCACATTTTCCTCGATCAGACGGTCGTGTTGTCGACCAACTTCAGCAGCCTTTTCTAGCCATGCGGTTGGAAGATCAGGCAATCGTCATTACCGGCGGAGCGTCGGGGCTTGGCCGCGCGGTGGTGGCGCGCTGCGTGGAGGAGGGAGCGCGCGTCGCAGTCCTCGATCGATCACCGGAACGGCTTGACGACCTCAGGAAGTGCTTCGGCAGCTCGCTGGTTGCGACGGCTGGCGACGTGCGTAACCTCACGGACAATCTCCGTGTCGTCAGCGACTGCATAAGCGCCTTCGGCAAGCTCGACTGCGCCATCGGCAATGCCGGCATCTGGGACTATTCGTGTGATCTCGCCGCCCTCGATGCCGCCCGCATCGATCAAGCCTTCGACGAGATCTTCCACATCAACGTCAAGGGCTACCTGCTTCTGGCCAAGGCCGCGCTGCCTGCCTTGGTGGCAAGCCGCGGCTCGATGATCTTCACGATCTCGAACGCCGGGTTCTACACCGAGGGCGGCGGACCACTCTACACGGCCAGCAAGCATGCGGCTGTTGGCCTTGTGCGCCAGCTGGCTTTCGAACTGGCGCCGCATGTTCGCGTGAACGGCGTGGCGCCAGGCGGCATCGACACCGATCTTCGCGGTCCCGAATCCCTGGGCATGGCGGACCGGTCAATCTCCACCCTGAACCTGCCGCAGCGAGCAAAGGCGACCGTACCGGTCGGCGAACTGCCCAAGGCCGAGGACTACGCGGCCGCCTACGCATTCTTCGCCTCGCGTCGCGACAACGTGCCGGCAACCGGCAGCATCCTGAACTACGACGGCGGCTTTGGAATCCGGGGCCTTCGGCGCACATCGGCCGGCAGCGACCTGCCCGAGCGGCTCGGTCTCGCCGCGCTGAACAGAACGCCCAGCGACAACGACTAGCCGATCAGGATATTTCACTGGCCACTGGCGAAGGAAGCGACGAGTGCATCGACCTCCTTCTGGTCCGGGCCCTTGGAGCGGGCATTGACGCGTGGGCCGGTGGCGTAACCGATCCACAGGACGATCTCGTGCGGACGCGGCGCGTCGTGGATCAGCACGGGCGTCGAATCGAAGGCATCGAGATCCCAACCGTCGTCAAGCGGCCCATATATCAGGTCGATGGCCGTGCCCGGCGGGCCTACCTTGGCGTGGCCCGGAATGATAACGCGACCGCGCTTGATCGAGCGGCGCATCGCCATGCCGAGTCTCGGATGGATCATCGCTGCACCATGCTCGAGGTCACCTCCGATGCCGACCAGCGCCGCCTTGGTGTAAGCGCGCAGCTGTGCCGGACTCGCGCCAAGTGTCGCCAGCGCCGTCTTGGTGAGCGAAGCCCCGAGCTCGAGCGAATAATCGATCAGAGGTTTGAGGTCGGTCCGGGCGGCCTTGCCGGCGAGCGGGTTCTCGAACACCGCGGCAATGGCGACGCGACGCAGCGGCAGGCTGGCAGGCGCGCCGTACTCGCTGTTGATCTCCTCAACGAGCGTGACGGTCTTGCGAATAGTCATGATGTGCTCACTCTCTGGTGGCTCTCGGTGTCCAGCAGATACTATCGGTTCAAGTCAGTTGGACAAAGGGTCGGTGCCATTGATGTCAGAGGTCTTCACGCCGCGCTCAGCCTCAGGGCGGCTGGGACGTCGACACCCCGCAGCCGGCAGCGAAGGATCTCTTGCCAGTCGCAGGCGGCGATGAGGTCCTTCGCTTCGCTCAGGACGACAAAGCTGGTAAGACTAAGTCGCTGTGCGACGCATCCACCCCTTCGTCTTGGGCCACGTCCTCGGGGCCTTCGTTGTCGGCGTGGCAAGCGGCGCGACGCTCGATCTGAAGGCGGTGCTGGTGTTCAGCAGCCTGCTGGCGGCCAACGCCGCCATCGGCTCGCTGGTTTGCTGGTGGCGGCCGGGCTCGAGGCCGCCGGCTGGAAGCTGTGGCTGGTGGCGACGTTCGCCAATCCACTGATGCTGTCGGGCATCGCCTATTCGATCGACCAGTACGATTGCCTGGTCGGCGGACGCACCGGCTGGGATTGCATGTTCTCCGACGTGGGGCCGCTGGTAGCAGCGGCCTGCCTGCCATCGCCGCTAATCGGCCTTGCCGTCCGCTGGTGGAAGCGAAGGGCCGTCGCCGCCTGAGAATAATCTTCAGGCCGCGACCGCCTTGGCGAGCCGGCCGCGGATCATCTCCTCGGCCTCGCCGACGATGCGCTCGATCAGCTCCTTGCAGGTCGGTATGTCCCTGATCAGGCCCATCACCGTGCCGGCCGACCAGATGCCGTGCTCGAGGTCGCCGGTCTCGTAGACCACCTTGCCGCGCGTGCCGGCGACGAGGGGGCCGATCTCCTGGATGGTCTTGCCCTCGTGCTCCATCTCGATCGCCTTCTTGGCCACCGAGTTGCCGAACACGCGGCTGGTGTTGCGCATGGTGCGGAAGATCAGCGAGGTCGAGCGCTCGTCGCTCGACACCAGGGCCTGCTTCACGTTGTCGTGGATGGGCGCTTCCTTGGTCGCCATGAAGCGCGTGCCCATGTTGATGCCCTCGCAGCCCAGCGCCAGGGCCGCCACCAGGCCGCGCGCGTCGCCGAAGCCGCCCGAAGCCAGCATCGGAATCTTGATCACGTTGGCCGCGGCCGGCAGCAGGACGAGATTGGGGACGTCGTCCTCTCCCGGGTGCCCCGCGCATTCAAAGCCATCCATCGAGATCGCATCGACGCCAACCTTCTCGGCTGACACGCCGTGGCGCACCGAGGTGCATTTGTGGATGACCTTGATGCCCGCGTCCTTGAGCTTGGGCAGGAAGGGCTTCGGGTTGTTGCCGGCGGTCTCGACGATCTTCACGCCCGAATCGACGATGGCGTCGATGTATTCGCCATAGGGGCGCGGCACCAGGGTCGGCAGGATGGTGAGGTTCACGCCGAACGGCTGGTCGGTCATCTCGCGGCAGCGCTTGATCTCCTTGCGCAGGTCGTCCGGCGTGGGCTGGGTAAGGCCGGTCAGGATGCCGAGGCCGCCCGCGTTGGAGACTGCGGAGGCGAGCTCGGCGCGGCCGACCCACTGCATCCCGCCCTGCACGATCGGGTGCTTGATGCCGAACATCTCGGTGAAGCGCGTCTTGATCATCTGGCTTTCCCCACGGTCCTTGTCGCCGTCAGCATTAGCGGACCGTGGGCACGCGCACTAGGTGCCGGGAACGCGCTTCCGCAACGCGGACTATGAGTCCAGTGTCGCGTCGAGCGTGATGTTGGCCTTGAGCACCTTGGACACCGGGCAGCCCGCCTTTGCCTTGGCCGTCAGCTCCTCGAACGTCGCCTGGTCGATGCCGGGGATCTTGGCCTTGAGGGTGAGATGAACGGCGGTGATGGCGAAGCCGCCCTCGACCTGCTCCAGCGTGACCTTGGCCGTGGTGTCCATGTGCTCGGCCGTGTGCTTGGCTTCGCCCAAAATCAGCGACAGCGCCATGGTGAAGCAGCCGGCATGGGCCGCTCCCAGCAGCTCCTCGGGATTGGTGCCTTTCATGCCCTCGAAGCGCGAAGCGAAGCCATAGGGGTATGCGCTGAGGGCGCCGCTCTCGGTCGAGATCGAGCCTTTGCCGTCCCTGAGACCGCCGGACCACGCCGCGGATGCAGTGCGATTGATCTTCATCGTTGTCCTCGCTGCTTGGATGTCGAACCCTAGCCATCGCATGCCAGCGTGTCAGTCATACGAAGGTATGGTCAGTGCGCGTCGAGCCAGGAGAGCACGTCGGCTCGGGTCGGCGCCCTCCCGCTCAGCAGGCCCGACATGGCTACGACGACATCGACATGACCGACGTCGGGATAGAGCTTCAGCTCCACAGCAGCGCCGGCGGCGCGCCAGGCGGCGGCGAGGTTCGTGCTGTTGCGCGGATAGACGGTCGTGTCGGCCGTGCCATGGATCAACAGGATGGGCGGCAATGGCGCGTGAGCGAAGGTGATGGCCTCGATGTCGGGATTGTCGGCGCCGCCAAAGATGTCGATCAGCTTCGCCGACTTCAGCGGCAGGAAATCGTAGGGGCCGGCGAGGCCGATCGCGCCGCATAGCTTCAGGCGATCGACACCTGCTGTTTCAAGATAGCGCGTGTTGGCCGCGAGCAGCAGGGCAATATGAGCGCCGGCGGAATGGCCCATGAGGAAGAGCTTGTCCGCGCCGAAGCGATCGGCGCTCCAGCGCACGGCGCCGGCGCCGTCCTCGACGAAGGCAGGGAAGCGCACCGCGGGATAGAGCCGGTAGTCGGGAATGATGACAGTATAGCCCGCGCTCGCCAGCGCCTGGGCCACGAACAGGTAGTCGCCCTTGCTGCCAGAATCCCACGACCCGCCATAGAGGAAGAGCACCACCTTGCCGTTGGGCTTGTCCGGTCGATAGAGATCGAGCTTCTGGCGTGCATCCGGCCCGTAGGGGACGTCAGCGTCGCGCGCAAAACTCTGCCGCGAGACCGTGGCGTTGAGCAGGTTCGCCGGGGAGCAGCTGGAGAGGAGGCCCGCCAGGCCGGCAAGAACGCCGCGGCGGGCCAAGGTCATGTCGAAACGAGGGCGCGCACCTGCTCGGCCAATGCAAGCGAGGCCGTGAGGCCAGGCGATTCGATGCCGAACAGGTTTACGAGGCCGGGCACGCCATGATCGGCCGGGCCCTGCATGACGAAATCCTGGCCCGGCGCGCCCTGGGGCACGATCTTGGGCCGGATGCCGGCGTAGCCGGGCTGCAGGGCGCCGTCCTTCAAGCTCGGCCAGTATTTGCGCACCGCGGCATAGAACTTGTCGGCACGGTGCGGGTCGACCGTGTACTCGATGCCGTCGATCCATTCGACATCCGGACCGAACTTGGCCTGGCCGCCCATGTCGACGGTGATGTGCACGCCAAGCCCGCCCGGCACGGGAACGGGATAGATCAGGCGCGTAAAGGGCGAGCGTCCGGTCAAGGTGAAGTAGTTTCCCTTGGCGTAATACGCGGTCGGCACGCGATCGGATGGCATGCCGACGATCTTTTTTGCCAAGGTCGGGGCATGCAGGCCGGCCGAGTTGACGACCAGCCGGCAGCGAAGCTTCATCGGCTCGGCGCCGCCCACGACAAGGTCGATGCCGTCGTTCATGACCCGGCCTTCCTCGACGGGACTATGGAAGGCGAACATCGCGCCGCAGGACTCGGCGTCGCCCTGCAGGGCCAGCATGTAGGAATGGCTGTCGATGATGCCGGTGCTGGACGAGAACAGCGCCGCCGTGCAGTGCAGGTTGGGTTCCAACGCCATGGCCTCGGCGGCGGACAGGAGCCGCATGCCTTCGACGCCATTGGCCTCGGCGCGGCCCTTGATCTCGGCCAGCTTCTCGTTCTCAAGCTCGCTGGTGGCGGCGATCAGCTTGCCGCAATT
>JADHLS010000247.1 GCA_016780605.1 Reyranella sp. | reverse complement strand
ATCTCGGCCTGCGCCGCGCGCACCGCGCCGCGCACGATCTCGAGCGTGACCGGATCGCAGGCTGTCGGGGCGTTCTTCAGAGTGGCGTCGGGCATCTGCTGGATCACCTCGTGATGCTCCTCTCCACCACCAGGGGGAGAGGAATATGCAAGCGGCTCAGGGTGAGGTTGGGGTGTCGAGATGGCAAGCCACTTGATGGCCTCCAGCAACGGGTTTGAGCGCCGGTGTCTCCGTGGCGCAGCGTGGCATCGCATGTGGACAGCGGTCGCGGAAGCTGCAGCCGCTGGGCGGCTCGCGCGCGTCGGGCACGTTGCCTTTGATGGGCAGCGGCGCGCGGCTCTGGTCGGGATCGGGGACGGGCACGGCGGCGACCAACGCCTGGGTGTAGGGATGGCGCGGCCGGCGCACGATCTCCTCGGTCGGCGCGTCCTCGACGACGCGGCCGAGATACATCACCAGGGTACGCTCGCAGAGGTAACGGACCAACGCGAGGTCGTGCGAGATGTAGACGGCCGTCAGGCCCATGGTCTCACGCACCTCGCGCAGCAGGGCAAGGATTCCGGCGCGCACGCTGACATCGAGCATCGACACCGGCTCGTCGGCCACCAGGAAGCGCGGTCCCAGCACCAGGGCGCGGGCCATCACCACGCGCTGCAGCTGGCCGCCGCTCAGCTGATGTGGATAGCGGTCGTAGTAACGGTCGAAGTCGGCGAGATGGACGCGTCGGAAGGCCGAGGCGACGCGGTCGGCATGCTCGGCCTTGTCGATGCCGGCATTGATCAGCGGCTCGACGACGGCGCGGTAGATGGTGAAGCGCGGGTTGAGCGCGTCGAACGGGTTCTGGAACACAAGCTGTGCCTGGCGGCGGAACGCACGCAGCTTCTCGCCGGTGATCTCCGCCATCGGTGCGCCAGCGAAGCTGATCGCCCCGCCGGTCGGCTCGACCAGCTTCAGCATCAGGCGGCCGAGCGTGGTCTTGCCGCAGCCCGATTCGCCGACAATGGCCACGGCATCGCCATCGCCGACGTCGAAGGTGACGCCGTCGAGGGCGCGCACGGCCGGGTGCGCGCCGCGGACGAGCTCGCTGAGCGAGCGCGTCACCGGGAAATGCTTCACGACATCGCGAAGCTCGACGAGCGCTGCCATGTCCTGGGATCCAATGCGGCGGTACGAATGGTGTCGGCCTCGGCGTCGCGGCGGCAGGCCGAGCGATGGCCGTCGCTGCCGGTGACGACGCTATCGATGCTGCAGGCCGGCTGGGCGAACGGGCAGCGCGGCACGAAGCGGCAGCCCGACAGCGGCTCGCTGAGATCGGGCGGGCTGCCGGCGATCGGCACCAGCTCCAGCGCATCCGACAGCAGGTCGGGGAAGGCGTTGCGCAGGCCCATCGTATAGGGGTGACGCGGGCGCGCCAAAACCTCGCGCACCGGGCCGCTTTCGACGACCTGGCCGGCATACATGACCACGACCTCATCGCAGAGGTAGGCGACCACGCTGATGTCGTGCGTCACCAGCACCATGGAGAGGTGCAGTCGCTGCTGCAGGGACCGCAGCACGTCGAGGATCTGGCGCTGGACGATGACGTCGAGCGCGGTCACCGGCTCGTCGGCCAGCAGCAGGCTGGGCTCGAGGGCCAACGCCATGGCGATGGCGGCGCGCTGGCGCATGCCGCCGGAGAATTGGTGTGGATAGTCGGCCAGCCGCCGTTCGCTGAGGCCGACCAGGTCGAACAGCTCGGCCGAGCGGGCACGGGCCGAGGCGCGCGAATGAGTGCCGCGCTTGGTCAATACCTCGACGAGCTGCGAGCCCACGGTATAGACCGGGTCGAGCGAGCTCATGGCGCTCTGCGGCACATAGGCGATGTCGCGCCAGCGCAGGCGGCGGGTCGTCGCCTCGTCCATGGTCTGGCCCTTGAAGACGACCCGGCCGCCGGCCTGCCGGCCGTTCTCGGCCAGCACGCCCATGATGGCGCGCACCGCCGTGGTCTTGCCGCAGCCCGATTCGCCGACCAGCCCGACGATGCGGCCTTCGGGCACGACGAAGCTGGCGCCGTCGACGGCACGCGCAACGCCGCTGCGCGTGCTGTAGTGGATCTGCAGCTTGTCGACTTCGAGGATCATCTTCCACGCAGTCTCGGCATGAAGACCTCCTCGTAACCGCGGCTGATGAAGAAGCCCGCGACCACGACCAGCACGATGCAGATGCCGGGCGGCACGAACCAGGCGTACTGGCCGCGCGACAGGGCCTGCGAGGCGAAGGCGTCCTGCAGCATCATGCCCCACGACACGCTGGTCGAATCGCCGAAGCCCAGGAAGCTGACGCTGGCCTCGGTGATGATCGCCCAGCCGATGGCGATGGCGGCGTAGACGAAGGAAAGCGGCAGGATGTTGGGCGCGATGTGCACGAACAGGATGCGCCAGGCGCTGGCGCCGGTGACGCGGGCCGCCTCGACATAGGCGCGCTCGCGCAAGGTCAGGACTTGGCTCCGGATGACACGGGCCGAGTTGGGCCACAGCAGCAGGGCGACGGCCAGCACGATATTGGAGGTGCTAGCGCCCAAGAAGCCCGTCAGGACGATGACGAAGGGCAGGAAGGGGAGGCTTAACGCCATGTCGGCAATGCGCATCAGCACGGCATCGGCCGTGCCGCCGAAGTAGCCCGCCACCAGGCCCACGATGGTGCCCACCGTGGCGACGATGATGGCGGCCGATAGCCCGACCGCGAGCGCGCTTCGCGTGCCGTGGACCAATTGGGCATAGATGTCGCGGCCGAGATTGGTCGTGCCCAGCGGGAACTCGACCCCGGGCGGCACATTGGCCGCGAGCTTGCCCGCCTTGGTGAACAGGATCTCCAGCGGATCGACCGGCGCCAGCTGATCGGCGAATACCGCGACCAGGACGAACAGGAGGTAGATCACCAGGCCGGCGAAGGCGAACGGGTCCTTGAGCGGCATCGCCGCCATGCGCTTGAGCACCGGCAGCAGGGGCCAGCTCGCCCGCGCGGGCACGGGTTCAGCCCTTTCGGCCATGACTCACCCGCGGGTCGAGGACCATATAGAGGAGGTCGGCGACGAAGTTCATCACCGCCAGCACCAGCGCGATCATCAGGAAAGCGCCCTGCGCCACCGGATAGTCGTGGGCGGAGACCGCCTGCACCAGCAGCCGGCCGATGCCCGGCCAGCTGAACACGGTCTCGATCACCACGTTGCCGCCCATCGACAGGCCGACGCCCAGCGCAAAGGCGGTGACCACCGGCAGCAGCGCGTTGCGCGCGGCGTGGCCAATGACGATGCGCCATTCGCTCAAGCCCTTCATGCGCGCCATGGTGACGAACTCCTCGTGCATCACCTCCAGCATGTTGGAGCGCATCAGCAGCAACGGCAGGCCCTGCAGGTAGAGCGCCAGCGTCAGCACCGGCAGGGCGAGATGGTGGACGTAGTCGAGGGAGAAGATGCGCTGCCAGTTGTTGTTGTAGGCCAGGCCGGGGCTCGAGGCGCCGCCCGACGGGAACCAGCCGGCGTTGAAGGAGAGCAGGGCCAGCAGGACCATGCCGATCCAGAACTCGGGCGCGGCGCGGGTCGCCAACACGGCGGGAACGGCGACGCGCTCGATCCAGCTGCCGCGCTTCCAGGCGAGCCAGGCGCCGGCCAGCACGCCGAAGGCATAGGCGATGATCAGCGAGGTGAGGGTGAGGATCACCGAGTTTGGCAGCACCTCCAGCAGGATGGTGGTGACGGGCCGGCGCTGGAAGAAGGAGAGCCCCATCTCGCCGCGCAGCAGATTGCCGAGATAGATGAAGTATTGCTGCCACATCGGCTTATCGAGGCCGAACTGCTCCAGCATCGCCTGCTGCTGGTCGGCGTTCAGGTTCTCGTTGATGAAGGCGGCGAGCGGCGTGCCCGGCATCAGCCGGAACATGAAGAACAGGATGGTCGTGACGGCGAGCAACGCCAGCGCGTTGTGCGTGAAGCGCTCGACGACGAGCCTCATGATTCTTCCGGACCGCGGGCCTCTGGCCCGCTCATGAGCTTGAGCGAGCTGGAAGCTCGCGGTCCGGAAGACAAAGAGTTCATCACTCCGTCGCCAGCTTCTCTTGCTTGCCGACCGGGTAGTAGAGCTTGCCGCCGACCACGCGGTAGCCCGCGTCCTGCAGGATCTTCTTGGCGTCGGCCACGCCCGTCTTGAAGCTGTCGACGGCGGGGTCGTGCCAGAAGCTCAGCACCGGCGAGACGTGGCTGTTGGCCGGGATCGCATAGTCGCTCCAGGCGGCCGACACCATCAAGCGACGGTCGATGGCGACCGACAGCGCCCGGCGGAAGGCCGTGTCGTCGAACGGTGGTCGGCGGTTGTTGAAGGCCACGTACTCGAAGCCGATATCGACCTCGCTCTTGACCGCGATGTCTGGATTGTCCTTGGCGAACTTCACCAGCACCTCGGGATCGCCGCCGAACATGCCGATGAAGTTGAGCTCGCCGCGCTTCATCATGCCGAGCGTCGCCTCGGCATTGGGCACGATGCGCATGATCCAGCGATCGATCTTGGGCGCGGCCCAGTGATCGGCGTTCTTCTCGAGCAGGATCTCCTCGGTCGGCGCCCAGCGCACCAGCTTGAAGGGCCCCGAGCCGATCTTGCTCACCTCCTTGAGCTGCTCGGCCGTCTCGGGCTTGCCCGCCAGGTCCTTCAGCACCGGCTCCCAGATGTGCTTGGGGATCAGGTTGATCTTGGCGAGCGTCGCAGTGAGGAACGTCGTGTTGGGGCTCTTGAGCTTGAAGCGCAGGCTCATGTCGCCGGTCTGCTCGATCGCGACGATGTCGGTGACGAACGGCTTGTACATCGGCGCCTTGTCGCCGGCCGGCGCCTGGAAGGAGAAGATGACGTCGTCCACCGTCACCGGCTTGCCGTCATGCCACTTCATGCCGGCGCGCAGCTTGACGTCGACGGTCGTGTCGTCGGCCCAGCTGACGCTTTCGGCGGCCCATGGTTGCGGCATGCCGTCGGGGCCGATGCGCATGATGCGGTCCCAGATCAGGTCGGTGACCCAGCTGTCGACCGCGCCGCCGATATAGAGCGGATTGGTGGCGTTGATGGTCTCGTTGCTGTTGATGATCAGGTCCTTCTGCGCGCCCAGCGGCTCGATCTTGAGGAACGTCCAGATGTTGCGGATACCGATGCCGCTCTGGTTGACGACCGAGTCCTCCTTGAAGATGGCCTTGTTGATGGCCATCAGCGACTTCGGATGGACCAGGAAGGCCTGCGGCTGGTCGCGGTTGATGATCTCCTGCAGGGCGAAGGCGGTCTTGCGCCGCTCCTCGCGGTCGAGCTGGGTGCGCTGCTTCTCGGCGAGCTTGTCGTATTCGGGATTGATGTAGCCGATGAAGTTGTAGCCCTTCTCGGCATAGCTCGAATGGTAGAGGCTGTAGAGGAATTCGTCGGGATCCGAGCGCTCGGGCCGGCCGACCATGCGCCACATGGTGACGTCCCACTTGTCACGGCTGAACCAGATCAGCTGGGTCTGCTGCTGGCGCTGCAACGGCTTGACTTCGACCTCCAGCCCGAGTTGCCGCCACTGCTGGGCGATCAGCTGGGCCGCCTGGTAGCTCTGCGGGAACGCCGCCTGCGGCCAGGAATAGAGGTTGAGCTTGCGGACCTTCTCGGTCGGGCCTTGTGCTGCGGCCGTTGCGGCCAGCCCGAGGGCGACCACCCCGGCCGCCGCGGCTAGAAGCTTCTTCATGACGCCTCCCTTGCCAGTGCCTCCCGAGCCTGGCGTGTGTATCGGTTCTCCGGAACGCGTAAGCCCAAATTCTCGCGCAGGGTCTTTCCCTCGTACTCGGTACGGAAGATGCCGCGCCGCTGCAGCTCAGGCACGACTTGGCGGCAGAAATCCTCGAACGGCTTGGGATAGTGATTGCAGACGACGTTGAAGCCGTCGGCCGCCTCTTCCTTGAGCCATTTCTCCATCTCGTCGGCCATGTACTCCGCCGTGCCGACCAGCACGCGATGGCCCGTGCCGGCCGCGGTGTGGCGGGCGATCTGGCGCAAGGTCATGTTGTTCTCGCGCGCCGTCTTCACCACCAGCGCCTGGCGCGCCTTGGCGGCGTTGCTGGGCGGCAGCTCGGGCAAGGGGCCATCGAGCGGATACTTGGAAAGGTCGAGCCCGCCCGAGATGTGCGACAGCGACTGCAGCGCCACGTCGTCGGGCATCAGCGACTGCAGGTAGTCGTAGTTCGCCTTGGCCTCTTCCATGGTGCGGCCGAGCACCGGCGTCAGGCCGGGCATGATCTTGATGTCGTCGGGCCCGCGGCCGTAGCGCGCAGCGCGGCTCTTGATGTCGGCGTAGAAGGCTTTCGCCTCGTCGATCCTTGTCTGCGCCGTGAAGACCACGTCGGCGGTGCGGGCGGCGAGCTCGCGCCCGGCTTCGGACGATCCCGCCTGCGCCACCACCGGCCAGCCCTGCGGCGAGCGGGTGATGTTGAGCGGCCCCTTGACCTTGAAGTGCTTGCCGACATGATCGAGGAAATGGACCTTGTCGCGGTCCATGTAGATGCCGCTCTTCTTGTCGCGCAGCAGTCCGCCGTCTTCCCAGCTGTCCCACAGGCCGATCACGACCTCGTAGAACTCGGCGGCGCGCTCGTAGCGGTCGGCGTGGGCGAGATGCTCGTCGAAGCCGAAATTCTCGGATTCGTCCTCGATCTGCGAGGTCACGAGGTTCCAGCCGGCGCGGCCGCCGCTGATATGGTCGATCGACGCGAAGCGGCGGGCGATGTTGTAGGGCTCGTTGTAGGTCGTGGTCGCCGTCGCCACCAGGCCGATGCGCTCGGTCACCATGGCGAGAGCGGCCAGCGTCGCCGTCGGTTCGAGCTTGACGGTGCGCGAGAGCTTGGCCCGCGTGCGCTCACCGCGTGCGAGCGCGCGGCTGCCAGCCACGCCCACCGTGTCCTGGAAGAAGATGGTGTCGAACTTGGCAGCTTCCGCGACTTGCGTGATGTGGGCGTAGCCCTGGAAATCCATGTCGTAAGTCGGCACGGCATCGGGATGACGCCAGCCCGCGAGATGGTTGCCTGGGACGCTGAAGAACCCGCCCAGCCGGAGTTTTTTGCTAGCGGTCATGGGCATGCCGCCGGGCAGGCGTCATGGGAGCGCGGACCTCCAGGTCCGCTCATTGCCGGGAGCGCGGCACTCCAGTGCCGCTCATACGGTGTTGAAACAGGATATGATGCGCCACTGGAGTGGCGCGCTCCCGGCAAAGATATGAGCGGACCTGGAGGTCCGCGGTCCGCAAGACGATGAGCTCTAATCATTGGACGCCGCCGCCGGCACCTGGACCGTCGTTCGATTCGCCGTATGGATGTTCTTCGGGATCGGCACGCCGAGATT
>JADHLS010000246.1 GCA_016780605.1 Reyranella sp. | reverse complement strand
TGCGCAGCTCTTCGGCAAGACGGGGAGCATCCGCCGGATCGGCAATATCGAGGTCGATGGAGGTAACCGCCTGGTCGCCGTACTCGAGGTCTTCCTGCAGCATGCCCAGCGGCACGAAGACCAGCCCGCCATCGAATTCGTAGCGCTTGGTGACGAAGCTCCCCAGCACCTCGTAGTCGGTATAGCGCGGCGAGATCGAGCCGTTGTCGTTCACTCGATGCGTCACCAGGGTGACCTTGTCGCCCTCGCGCAGGTTCAAGGACTGTCGCAGGCGCTCGCCCATGACCACCCCCGGTCGTGAACCGAAAGCCGACAGATCGCCATGCACGAGATTGCGGTTGATGAGCTCGCGCTCCTTGAGGTCTTCCGGCCGCACACCCCGCACCATGGCGCCACGCGTCTGGTTGTTCGCCGTGATCAAGGCCTGACGCTCGAGGGTCAGGTGGACGGCGCGAACCCCGGGAAAGTCCTGGAGCTTGGCCAGGAGCTCGGGCGTCGCCTGCACCATGCCGTCGCGCGCGGTGATCACGATATGGCCGTTCATCCCGATGATGCGGCCCAGCAGCTGCTGGCGAAAGCCGCCCATCACCGACAGCACGACGATAAGGGTGGCCACACCCAGCGCCACGCCGATCAGGGAGAAGATCGCGATAAAGGAGACGAAACCCTCGCGCTGGCGGGTCGCCAGATAGCGCCAGGCCAACCAGCGCTCGACGGCGCGCTCGGCGCTACTCACGTTGCAGCCCTTCCACAGGATCGAGCCGTGCGGCGCGGGCCGCCGGATAGAGCGAGGCCAGCAAAGCGAAGGCCAGCGCCAGGCCGGCGATGACGACGATCTCGCTCCACTCGATGCGCGAGGGCAGCTCGGCCAGCAGATAGAGCGTTTCATCGAACAGGACGATATCGAAGGTGCGCTGCAGCCACTGGCGGATGGCCTCGATGTTGCGCGCGAAGGCCAGGCCGAGAATGACACCCAGCAGCGTGCCGACGCCGCCGATCGCGAGGCCGTCGAGCAGGAAGACCCGCATGATGGTGGCGCGGGTGGCTCCCATGGTGCGCAGGATGGCGATGTCGGCGGTCTTGGTGCGGACCAGCATCACCAGGCTGGAGACGATGTTGAAGGCCGCTACCAACACGATCATGGTCAGCACGATGAACATGACGTTGGTCTGGCCCTGGATCGCGGCGAAGAAGCCGATATTGGCCTGCCACCAATCGAACACCCAGCCCTGCGGGCCCACGACCTGGGTGAGCTGTCGCCGCGCCGCCGCGACCGAGGCCTCGTCGGCCACGAAGACTTCGATGCCAGTCACCATGTCGCCGTAGTTCAGCAGGCGCTGAACGTCGCTGAGCGGCGCATAGACGAAGTTGGCATCGTAGTCGTACATGCCGGCACAGAAGGTCGCGACGACGCGCGCCTGCACCGAGCGCGGCATGACTCCCATCGGCGTGGCGACCTCGACCGGCGAGACGAGCTGCAGGGTGTCTCCCACCTTCAGGTTCATGAGCTCGGCCAGCCGGCGGCCGATCACCACCGAAAAGCCCTGGCCGAAATCCTTGAGCGAACCCCAGTCGATCGTTTGGTCATCCTCCGCCCGGCACAGACGGCGATAGCGATCGCGCAACTCGGCCGGGCCGTCGATGGCGGCGGCAAGCGGCGTGCGGGCGCGGAAATCGTCGGGCCGCATGCCGCGCAGGACCACGCCCCTCACCTTGTCGCCGGCGACAGCCATGACCTGGCCTTCGGCTGTCGGCGTGGCGCTCAGCACGCCCGGGACCTTCTTCATGTCGGCCAGCAGCTGGGGCGTGGCGTCGATCCCGCCGCGGGTACCCTGCACGCCGAGCTGGCCCGAGATGCTCGACATCTGGCGCAACATCTCGACGCGAAAGCCGTTCATCACCGACATGACCACGATCAACGTGCCGACGCCGAGCGTGATGCCGATCAGCGAGAAGCCTGCGATCACCGAGATGAACCCTTCTTCGCGGCGAGCGCGCAGATAGCGGAAGGCGATGAGGCGCTCGACGGTAGCGAAGACCATGGATCAGCCGAAGCGATCCAGAACCTGCTCGAACGGCACTTCCTCGCGCTGGCCGGTCTTACGGTTCTTCACCTCGGCCTTGCCGGCCGATACGCCCTTGGGCCCGACGATCACCTGCCAAGGTAGGCCGATCAGGTCCATGTCGGCGAACTTGGCGCCGGGGCGCAGGTCCCGGTCGTCGTGCAGCGCCGTGACGCCCTTGGCGGCGAACCCGTCGTAGAGCTTCTGACAGGCGGCCGACACGGCGCCATCGTCGGGCTTGAGGTTGACGATCGCCACCCTGAACGGCGCCACCGACTCCGGCCAAACGATGCCCGCCTCGTCGTGGCTGGCCTCGATGATGCCGCCCACCAGGCGCGACACGCCGATGCCGTAGGAGCCCATCTCGACCGTGATCTGCTCGCCGCCGGGACCCGCCACCACCGCCTTCAGGGGCGCCGAGTACCTGGTGCCGAAATAGAAGATGTGGCCGACCTCGATGCCGCGCGCGGAAAGCCGCTCCGCTTCGGGGATCTTCTCGAACGCGGCTTTGTCGTGCATCTCGTCGGTCGCCGCATAGAGCGACGTCCATTCGTTCACGATCGGCTGCAGATCGGCGTCGTAATCGATCTTGCGGCTGAGGATGTCCTTGTCGACCAGCCCTTTGTGACAGAACACGGCGCTTTCACCGGTGTCGGCCAGCACGATGAACTCGTGGCTGAGATCGCCGCCGATCGGTCCGGTGTCGGCGCGCATGGGGATCGCCTTCAGGCCCATGCGGGCGAAGGTGCGCAGGTACGTCACGAACATCTTGTTGTAGGAATGGGTGGCGCCCTTCTTGTCGATGTCGAACGAATAGTTGTCCTTCATCAGGAACTCCCGCCCGCGCATCACGCCGAAGCGCGGCCGCACCTCGTCCCGGAACTTCCACTGGATGTGATAGAGGTTCTTCGGCAGATCGCGGTAGCTCTTCACGCCGTCGCGGAAGAGCACGGTGATCACCTCCTCGTTGGTCGGACCGTAGAGCATCTCGCGGTCGTGCCGGTCCTTGATGCGCAGCATCTCGGGCCCGTAGGCATCGTAGCGGCCGCTTTCGCGCCACAGGTCGGCCGACTGGATGGTCGGCATCAGCACTTCCTGGGCGCCCGAGGCGTCCTGCTCCTCGCGCACGATGCGTTCGATGTTCTTCAGCACGCGGAAGCCGAGCGGCAGCCAAGCATAGATGCCGGCCGAGGTCTGGCGGACCAGCCCGGCGCGCAGCATCAGGCGATGCGAGACGATCTGCGCCTCTGCCGGATTCTCCTTCAGGGTCGGCAGAAAGTACTGGCTCATCCGCATTCTGGTTCGGTCCTTGCTGGGCTGACGGCGGGTCGGCCGCGGACTGTAGGAAACGGGGGATATAAAGGCAAACGCGCGACCCGGCGGCTGGTTTTGCACAGGCGGATGCCCTCACACTTCACGCGACAACCCGGGGGAACACAAGAATGCTCGAGCAGGTCTTCAAGCTCAGCGAGAACAAGACCAACGTCCGGACCGAGATCGTGGCCGGCATCACGACTTTCCTGACGATGGCCTACATCATCTTCGTCAATCCCGACATCCTGAAAGTGGCAGGCATGCCGTTCGACGCGGTGTTCGCCTCGACCTGCGTGGCGGCGGCCATCGGCTGCTTCCTGATGGCCTTCCTCGCCAACTACCCGATCGCGCTGGCGCCGGGCATGGGGCTGAACGCCTACTTCGCCTTCGTCGTGGTCGGCCAGATGAAGTTCAGCTGGCAAGTGGCGCTCGGCTGCGTGTTCATCTCGGGCATCATCTTCTTCATCATCAGCGTGCTGCCGATCCGCGAATGGATCGTCAACGCCATCCCCAAGTCGCTGAAGATGGCGATCGCGGCCGGCATCGGCCTGTTCCTGGCCCTGATCGCGCTCAAGAACGCCGGCGTCGTCGCCGCACATCCGGCGACCCTGATCACGCACGGCCAACTCACCAGCTTTCCGGTGGTCATGGCGACGCTGGGCTTCGTGCTGATCGTGGCCCTGGAATATCGAAGGGTGATGGGCGGAGTCATCATCGGCATCCTGGTCGTGACCATCGTCGCCATCGCCGCCGGTCAGCAGAAATTCGGCGGCGTCTTCGGCGCGCCGCCGTCGCTTGCCCCGGTGTTCCTGCAGATGGACCTGGCCGGCGCCCTCAATGTCGGTCTGGTGACCGTGATCTTCGCCTTCCTGTTCGTCGACCTGTTCGACAACACCGGCACGCTGATCGCCCTCGCCCATCGCGGCGGCTTCATGCGGCCCGACGGGACGGTGCCGCGGCTCAATCGCGCCCTGATCGCCGACAGCGGTGCGGCGATGATCGGCGCCGCCATCGGCACCTCGACGACCACGAGCTATATCGAGAGCGCCTCCGGCATCAACTCAGGCGGCAAGACCGGGCTCACCGCGGCGGTGGTGGGGCTGCTCTTCCTCCTCGCGCTGTTCGTGGCGCCGCTTGCCGGCTCCATTCCGGCCTACGCGACCGCGCCAGCGCTGCTCTACGTCGCCTGCCTGATGACGCGCAGCCTGACCGAGGTCGATTGGGAGGACATCACCGAAGCCGCTCCCGCCGTGATCACGGCGGTCGCCATGCCGTTCACCTTCTCTATCGCCGAAGGCATCGCATTCGGCTTCATCTCCTACGCCGCGATCAAACTTGCGACGGGACGCTTCAGCGATATCCACCCGGCAGTCGGAATTCTCGCTGTCCTGTTCGTGATCAAGTACATGATCATTGGATGATCACACCACGAGCGCGGACATTTGTTTGTTGTCGAACGATCCTTGCGCTTACAATTGTTCTAATTGAACGCGAGCGATCGAAAGAAAAGGTCTTGGCAAGGCGTGTGCTTCCGGCTAAGTAGCCTACGCCTTGGGCGCAGCCCGAGTTTTTAGGGAGGAGAGCGGCGTAAGCCGCCTGTGACGAGTTTCGGGGGTAGAGGGGCGGCGGGCCATAGAGCCCGCTGTTTCCTTTTGGGACTAATGGGTTAGCCGACCCTCTTCAGAAACTAGATTAACTTCCCTCCACCATCCTGCGGAAGCTGAAAACGTCCGCCTGATGGAGGAAATAGAAGCCGCTCCAGAGCACGGCCGCGACGACGGTCGTGATGATCGCTTTGCGCAGGAGCTGCGGCCGCTCCGGCGCGCCCCTTTCCTGGCCCGGGCCGGGATTTTCCACCCGCCGCACGCCCAGCGGCAGGATGGCGAACAGGATCGTCCACCAGATCACCAGGTAGACCATGACGCCGGTGGCCCAGCTCATGGCGATCTCCTTCAGACCTGTTCGAGCTCGATCAGCGTGCCCGTGAAATCCTTGGGATGAAGGAACAGCACGGGCTTGTCGTGGGCGCCGATCTTGGGCTCGCCGTCGCCCAGCACGCGCGCGCCCTGGGCCTTCAGCTTGTCGCGCGCGGCATAGATGTCCTCGACCTCGTAGCAGACGTGGTGAATGCCGCCGTCCGCGTTGCGCGCCAGGAAGTTGGCGATCGGCGACTTCTCGCCCAACGGATGCAGCAGCTCGATCTTGGTGTTGGGCAGCTCGACGAACACCACGGTGACGCCATGGGCCGGCTGGGCCTTGGGCGCGCTCACCTTGGCGCCCATGACGGTGCGATAGAGCTCGGCCGCCTTGGCGAGGTCGGGCACGGCGATGGCGATGTGGTTCAGGCGTCCGATCATCAGGGGCTCCGGCTGTTAGATGCGGACGATGTGCACGTCCGTCAACGGCTTCTTGCCGAGGTGCGTGCGCACGACGCGCCGCACCGCCTGGCGCGCCGCCTCCTCGATCCGCCCGTCGTCGGAGCGTTCGGCGGCGCTGAGGTCGGCCAGCATTTCGTTGAGCCCGGCCTCGATGGCCTCTCCCAGCGCGCCATCCTCGTCCTCGATGCCGCGCAGGGAAACCTTGGGCGGGGCCACCGCCCTGCCCCGGCCGTCGACCACCAGGGTCGCCGCGGCCGCGCCGTTCCACAGGAGCTTGCGCCGTTCGCGCAGCGATTCGCCGTCCAGCGGGACGAGCCCATCGCCGTCTCGTGCCAGCCGCCCAGCATGGACGTGATCGATGATCTCCGCCGGGCCCGGTGCCAGGCGAACCAGCGTGCCGTTCGGCGCCACGATGGTCTCTGGCACCTGGCAAGTCCGCGCGAGTGCCGCGTGCTCAACCATGTGGCGCACCTCGCCGTGGACCGGCACGGCGATCTTGGGCCGGATCCATTGATAGACCCGCACCAGCTCATCGCGCGCCGGATGGCCCGAGACGTGGATGGTGGCCTCGCTGTCGGTGTCGGCAACGACCTCGACACCACGCGCCAGCAGAGCGTTCTGCAGCCGGCCGACGGCGCGCTCGTTGCCGGGGATCACGCGGGACGAAAAGATCGCGGTGTCGCCCTCCTCCAGCACGAGGTCGCGGTGCTCGCCGTTGGCGAGCTTGGCCATCGACGCCCGGGGCTCGCCCTGGCTGCCGGTGCAAATGAACAGGACCTTGTCGCGCGGCAGGTAGCCCGCCTGGCTCTCGGGGATGGTCGCCGGGAAATCGAGCAGGTAGCCGCACTCCTGCGCCGCCTCGACCATGCGCACGAGCGCCCGGCCCGACAGCACGGGATGGCGGCTGGCCGCCACGGCCGCGAGCGCGATGCTCTCGACGCGGGCGAGGTTCGAGGCGAAGCAGGTCACGGCGACCCGGCCCTTGGCCGTCTTCACCAGCTTCTCGAGATTGGCCCGCACCGTCGATTCGGAGCCCGCCTCGCCCTCGACGAACACATTGGTGCTGTCACACACCATGGCGAGCGCGCCTTCCTCGCCGATGCGCCGCAGCATTGCCTCGTCAGTGAGCTCGCCGAGCAGCGGCTCGGGGTCGATCTTCCAGTCGCCGGTATGGAACACGGTGCCGAGCTTGGTGCGGATCGCGAGCGCATTCGGCTCGAGGATGGAATGCGTCATGGTGATCAACTCGAGCTCGAAGGGCGGCAGGCTGATCTTGCCACCCAACGGGATCTCGCTGATCGGCACGGCATCCAGCAGTCCCGCCTCGACCAGCTTGCGGCGCAGCACCGAGGCGGCGAACGGCGTGGCGTAGACCGGGGCCTTGAGGCGCGGCCAGAGGTCGGCGACGGCGCCGAGATGATCCTCGTGCGCGTGGGTCAGCACGATCGCCACAAGGTCCTCGCGGCGCTCCTCGATGAAGGCGGGATCGGGCATCACCACCTCGACGCCCGGCATGGTGTCGTCGGCAAAGCCGATGCCGAGATCGATCATCAACCACTTGCCGGCATGGCCGTAGAGGTTGAGGTTCATGCCGATCTCGCCCGCGCCGCCCAGCGCGAGGAA
>JADHLS010000245.1 GCA_016780605.1 Reyranella sp. | reverse complement strand
TGACCGATTCGTGGCGGCGGTCGAGGAGTTCGTCACCGCCCGAAAGGGTCTTTTGCGAACGCAATGAATACCTAAGTAGGCGCCATGAACGACGCTTCGCACCCCTCCAAGCCTGCCTTCCCGCAGCCGGTCTCCGGTACGGTGGTGCCGCGCTTCGGCGACGTCGCCACCTTCATGCGCCTGCCGCTGTTCCGCGACCCCGCCGATGTCGAGATCGGCATGGTCGGCGTGCCCTGGGATGGCGGCACGACCAACCGGCCGGGCGCCCGCCACGGCCCGCGCCAGATGCGCGATCTCTCGACCATGATGCGCCGCGTGCACCATGTCACCGGCGTTGCGCCCTATGAATTGGCCAAGTGCGGCGACCTCGGCGACGCCCCGGTCAATCCGGCGAGCGTCGACGATTCGCTGGAGCGCATCGAAGCTTTCTTCGCCAAGCTTCATTCGGTCGGGGCGGTGCCGCTGTCGGCTGGCGGCGACCACCTGATCACGCTGCCTATCATGCGCGGCATCCGCAAAGGCCTGCCGCCGATCGGCATGGTGCATTTCGACGCCCACAGCGACACCTGGGACACCTATTTCGGCGGCTACAAGTACACCCACGGCACGCCCTTCCGGCGCGCCGTCGAGGAAGGCCTGCTGGACCCGAAGCGCGTGGTGCAGATCGGCATCCGCGGCTCGCTCTACAAGCGCGACGACAATGAGTGGGCGGTCGAGCAGGGCATGCGGGTCATCACCATCGAGGAGTACTTCGACCTCGGGGTGGAGAAGGTGATCGCCGAGGCGCGCCGCGTCGTGGGCGATGGTCCGACCTATGTGAGCTTCGACGTCGACGGCCTCGATCCCGCTTATGCGCCGGGCACCGGCACGCCGGAGATCGGCGGCTACACCCCGCACGAGGCGCAGCGCATGCTGCGCGGCCTGCGCGGGCTCGACCTGGTCGGCGGCGACGTCGTCGAGGTCTCGCCGCCTTTCGATATGAGCGGGAACACGGCGCTGGTCGGCGTCACCATGATGTGGGAGATCCTCTGCCTGCTTTCCGAGGCAGTGGCCAGGCGCAAGGGACGACTTTAGATAGTTCGCTACGTGACACTTTTTGCGCTCACGGCGCTGCTGGGCGCTGGCTCGGCCGAACGGGCAGCAGCCCAATCGACGGCGGCTCTCAAGGCGCGCTGCCAGCAGCTCATCGCCTATTACGATCGCTACGGGGTCGGCCGCAGCACCAACTCCGACGGCCGGCGCAACCACACGCGCATCGGCGCGGAAATCGACTGCAGCCGCGGCCTCTGTGCCGAGGGCATCGCCACCATGGAGAACCTGCTGCGGGCCAAGAAGTTCACGCCACCGCCGCCTGGTCCCGATGAGCCGGAGGACAACGTTTGAGAGCTTTGCTGCTTGGCCTGCTTTTCGGCCTGCTCGCTTCGTCTGCCGCGGCCCAGCCGGCGCAACGCTGGATGACCTTGCCGCCAACGCCGACGCTGCCGACGCCCGAAAAGAGCGGCCACGCGCCGGTCAACGGCATCTCGATCTGGTACGCCACCTTCGGCAGTGGGCCGCCGGTGATCCTGCTCCATGGCGGCCTCGCCAACTCGAACTATTGGGGCAACCAGGTCCCGACCTTGGCGAAGACCCATCGCGTCATCGTCATGGACAGCCGCGGCCACGGGCGCAGCACCCGCGACAGCCAGCCCTACGGCTATACTCTGATGGCGTCCGACGTGATCGGCCTGATGGACTATCTCGCCATTCCGCAGGCGGCGATCGTCGGCTGGAGCGACGGCGCCATCATCGGCCTCAGCCTGGCGATGAGCCATCCCGGCCGGGTCTCGCGGCTCTTCGCCTTCGCCGCCAACTCCGACCCCAGCGGCGTGAAGGACGTCGACAAGAGCCCGGTCTTCACCGAGTTCATCGCACGCGGCGAGAAAGAATACGAAGCGCTGTCGTCGACGCCGCGCGAGTACAAGAAGTTCGTCGAGGAGATCAGCACCATGTGGGCGACCCAGCCGCACTGGACGGCCGCAGACCTCGGCAGGATCAAGGTGCACACCTGGATCGTCGATGCCGACCATGACGAGGCGATCCATCGCGAGAACACCGAGTTCATGGCGCGGTCGATTCCCGACGCCGGCCTGCTGCTGCAGCCCGAGGTCAGCCACTTCTCGATGCTGCAGGCGCCGCGACAGTTCACCGAGGACGTGCTGCTCTTCCTTGAACGCAAGTGGGAATGAGGCTCGCGCGCTTCCTGCCCGGGCTGACGACGCTTCGGAACTACAAGGCGTCATTCCTGCCGCACGACCTCGCGGCCGGAGTGACGTTGGGTGCCGTGCTGGTCCCGGTGGGATTGGCCTACGGTGAGCTGGCTGGCCTGCCCATGGCCGGCCTCTATGGCAGCATGCTGCCGCTGATCGCCTACGCGCTGTTCGGCAGCTTGCGCCAGATCGTGGTCGGCCCGGATTCGACGATGGCCGCCATCGCCGTGGCGCCGCTCGCGGTCGGCGATGCGGCGCGGCTTGGCGTGCTGTGCGCCGCCCTCGGCGCGATGGTGGGAGTGCTCTGCCTCATCGGCGGCGTGCTGCGGCTGGGCTTCGTCGCCAACTTCCTGTCCAAGCCGGTCATCGTCGGCTTCATGCACGGCATTGCCGTGGTGATCGTGGTCTCGCAGCTGCCCAAGGTGCTGGGCATTCGCTCGGCCGGCGAGACAACGCTCGAGCAGTTTGCGAGCCTGCTGCCGCGGCTCGGCGACACCAACCTCGTGGCGCTGGCGATCGGCGCCGCCAGCTTTGCCGTCATCCTGCTCTGCCGCCGCTTCGTGCCGCGCGTGCCCGGGCCGGTGCTGGCGCTGGTCGCCTCGCTGCTGGCGGTGATGTTGCTCGGCCTCGATCGCCATGGCGTCGCCGTGGTCGGGCGCATCCCGACCGGCCTGCCCGGGCTCTCGCTGCCCGTCCTGACGCTCCTGGACTTCGACATTCTGCTGCCCGTGGCGCTGGCGGCGGCGCTGCTGTCCTTCTCGGACACGATGGTGGCCGGCCGCGCCTTCGCCGCGCGCAACCGCTATCGCATCGACGCCAACCAGGAGCTTCTGGCCCTCGGCGTGGCCAACCTGGTGTCGGGGCTGAGCCAGGGCCTGCCGATCAGCGCCAGCGATTCGCGCACCGCCGTTGCCGAGGCGGCCGGTAGCCGCACCCAGGTGACGTCTGTCGTCGCCGCCGTTGTGGTGGCCGTCGTGATGCTGTGGCTGACGCAGCTCCTCTACTATCTGCCGGCGGCGGCATTGGGCGGCATCCTGATGGCCTCGGCGTGGGGCCTCTGCGACTTCGGCGAGTTCGCCCGCCTGTGGCGCTTCCGCGGCGTCAGCCTCGCCGGCGCCCTGGTGACCCTGGCCGGGGTGGTGGCGCTCGGCGTCATGGAGGGCATCCTGATCGGGGTGGCCTTCTCGATCGTGCTGCTGCTGCGCGCGCTTGCCTTTCCGCCCGTCGCCGTGCTGGGCCGCACCGCCGCAGGCAGCTGGCACGATCCGGCCTATCGGCCGGATGCCGTGCCGGTGCCCGGCCTGTTGGTCTATCGCTTCTCCGCGCCGCTCTTCTTTGCCAATTGCAACCTGTTCCGCGAGCGCATCGAGGCGCTCGTCGAGGCCGCCAGGTCGCCGGTGCGCGCCGTCATCGTCGACGGCGGCGCCATCCACGACGTCGATCCGATGGCCTGTGACATGCTGGCCGAACTCGACCGCGAGCTCGGCGAGCGCGGCATTCGCCTCCTCTTCGGCAATCTGCGCGATCGCGTGAGGCGCGACATCGAGCGCGGCCTGCCGCCGCTGCCGCCCGGCGAAGAAGTCAGCTTCCCGACTGTGGCGGCCGCGGCGGTCGCGGTCGGCTCCTAGCTAGTCAGTCGAGCCCGCCCGTCGTAGCCCCTCGAGATAGTGTTCGCGATCGGGGTCGAGCTTGATCGGCAGGTCGTGCGCGACCCAAGCCAGGGAGATGCCGGGCTGGACACGCCGCAAGTCCAGCAAGGCCTCCGCGGCGAGCGCGGCTTGCCCGGCCATGCCGGCTGCGGCGGCGAGGACTCGATAGGCGCCGACGAAATCGCCGCGCAAACGGATCGATTCGCGCGATGCCTGGATCGCCTGTTCATAGTCGCGCCCGACATAGTGCGCGTACGACGCCGCCCCGTGGTAGAGCGCCGACAGCGGATCGCGCGGGCTGAACCGCAACGCGCGGTGTACCGCTTCCTCGGCCTCCTGCCAGCGGCCGCTATAGGCTAGCGAGACGCAGAAGTAACACTGGGCCAAGGAGAAGTTCGGATTGAGGCGCAGGGCGAGCTCGAACTCGGCCACCGAATCCTCGAACCGCCGTGCGAAGAGGTGCGTGCAGCCGAGCGCATGATGCGCCCAGGGATCTTCGGCATCGGCCCGGATCGCCGCCAGTGCCGTGCGCTCGGCAATGGGAGCGGCCGTCGCCTTGTCGGCCCAGCCCATGTGGACGGCGAAGATATGGCTGGTCGCCAGCAGGCCGAGCGCCTGGCCATAGTTCGGATCGATCTGGACGGCCTTCTCCAGCAGATCCTGAGCGATCAGGTTGTCCTCGCGCGTCACCCGCCAGTAGTGGGAGAGGGCGCGCATCACCAGCTCCCAGGCATCGAGCCGGTCGGGCGGCTTGCGCCGGGACCGGAAGTTCTCGGCGGCGTAGATCTGGGGCTCGATCGCCGCGACGATCTGCTCGGTGATCTCGTCCTGCACGGCGAACACGTCGGCCAGGTTACGGTCGTAGCGCTCCGCCCAGATGTGGCTGCCGGTCGTCACGTCGTTCAGCTGCGCGGTGATGCGCACGCGATCGCCGAGCTTGCGCACGCTGCCCTCGACCACATAGTTGACGCCGAGCTCCTCGCCGATCTGCTTTATGTTGACGGACTTGCCCTTGTAGATGAACGAGGAGTTGCGCGCGGTCACGAAGAACCAGCGCATCTTGGACAGGCCGGTGATGATGTCCTCGGTGATGCCGTCGGAGAAATACTCCTGCGCGGCTTCACCGGACATATTGTCGAACGGAAGCACGGCGATGGCGGGCCGCTCAGGCAGCGGCAATTGCGAGGGAATGCGCCGCCGAAGCTCGTCGGTCGGCGTCGGATCGATCAAGAGCTTCGCTTCGGCATTTTTCGGTTGCGCCAGCACGTCGCCGACGAAGCGCAGTCCCCGCCGTGAGACGGTGCGGATCAGCCTCTGGCCATGTCCGCTGTCGCCGACGGCCTTGCGCGCGGCGTAGATCCGGCTGGTCAGGGTCGCATCGGAAACGATCCGGCCACCCCACACCGAAGCGATGAGATCGTCCTTGGTGACGACGCGATTTCGATTTTCCACAAGGCAGATCAGCAGGTCGAGGACCTGTGGCTCGACGGCAACAGGTTCACTGCCTCGACGCAACTCGCGCCGGGCGGTGTCCAGCGTGTGATCGGCAAAGAGAAACTGCACCAGCGATGCCCTCCGACCTCGTCGCAACCATTGTTCGCGCGAAAACGACGCTGTCGTGGCAAAGCGGACTCTTGCTGCTTTTCCCGGTGGAGTGTGTCGTTCGCGCACGGGGCGCGTAGCAGAACTTTGCGCGCGGCACACGCGGCAAAAGTTCAGGCATCTCCATAGAAAATCAAGGCCGTCTGCAGAGCGGCTTCAAGCCTGCCATGCGGACCGCCGGTAAACATGCCGTCCGTGCCGATGCGCTTCCCCCGAACTGTCTTCAGCGCTGCGGCAAAAAACTGAAAGGACAACACAATGGCGATCAAGGCGACCTTCGTCCCCGGTACCGGCATCCTGTCCGTCCTCGGCGATTCGCTGGACGACGTGATCACGATCAGCCGCAATCCGGCGGGGCTGCTCCTGGTCAACGGCGGCGCCGTCCAGGTCATCGGCGGCACGCCAACCGTCGCCAACACGACATTGATCCAGGTGTTCGGCCAGGCCGGCAACGACGCCATCAAGCTCGACGAGAGCAACGGGGCTTTGCCGGCCGCCCAGCTGTTCGGCGGCAACGGCAACGACACCCTCACGGGCGGCTCGGGCAACGACATGCTGTTCGGGGGTGCTGGCAACGACACCCTGCTGGGCAAGGGCGGCAACGACCTGCTGTTCGGCGGCGCCGGCAACGACACGCTGATCGGCGGCGCCGGCGACGACCAGATGTTCGGCGAGGCCGGCAACGACCGCATGATCTGGAATCCCGGCGACGGCAGCGACCTCATGGAAGGCGGTGACGGCGTCGACACCGCAGAGGTCAACGGCGGCAACGGTTCCGAGACCTTCTCGGTCACCGCCAACGGCTCGCGCGTTCGTTTTGACCGCCTCAGCCCGGCGCCATTCACCCTCGACATCGGCACCACCGAAAACCTCGTCGTCAACATGAACGGCGGTGACGATCATTTTTCGGCAAGCGGCAACCTCGCGCCGCTGATCCATCTCACGGTCGACGGCGGCGCCGGCAACGACACCATCTTCGGCAGCAACGGTAACGACACGCTGCTGGGCGGTGACGGCAACGACTTCATCGACGGCCAGCAGGGCAACGACACGGTGCTCCTGGGCGCCGGCGACGACGTGGCGCAGTGGGATCCGGGCGATGGCAGCGACGTCATCGAGGGCGGCGACGGCAACGACACGATGCTCTTCAACGGCGCCAACATCGCCGAGAACATCGAGATCGCGGCCAACGGCAACCGGACGCGGCTTACGCGCGACGTCGGCAACATCACCATGGACCTGAACGACGTCGAGGACATCCGGATCAACGCACTGGGCGGCGCCGACAAGATCACGGTCGACAACCTCCCCGGTACCGACGTCAAGCAGGTCGACATCGACCTGGCGGGCACGCTCGGCGGCACGCAGGGCGACGGCGCGGCCGACCTGGTCACCGTCAACGGCACCAACGGCGCGGACCAGATCACGGTCACCGCCGTGGGCAGCAAGGTCACGGTGACCGGCCTGCCGGTAACGGTCACCGTCGATCATGCGGATGCGGGTGACGTGCTGGCGATCGACGGCGGCAACGGCAACGACACGATCAATGCCTCGGCGCTGCCGGCGGGTGTGATCGGCCTCACCATCGATGGTGGCGCCGGGAACGACACTATTGTCGGCAGCCAGGGTGCCGACACGATTCTGGGCGGTGACGGCAACGATACGGTGACCGGCGGCCGCGGCAACGACGTGGCCTTTCTCGGCGCCGGCAACGACACCTTCATCTGGAACCCGGGCGACGGCAGCGACATCGTCGATGGCGGAGCCGGCACCGACACGCTGCTGTTCAACGGCGCCAATATCGCCGAGCGCATCGACATCTCGGCCAATGGCAGCCGCAGCCTGTTCACCCGCGACGTCGGCAACATCTCGATGGACTTGAAT
>JADHLS010000244.1 GCA_016780605.1 Reyranella sp. | reverse complement strand
GAAGATGGTGCGGATCAGGCGGGCGACGTCCGACAGCATGTAGCCGATATAGCTGTCGTCCTCGGGGCCTGAGTTCCTTCGGGCCTGTTGGCTCATAATTGTTGCATAGGCTACAATAGCCTTGGCTATGAGTTCAAGCGCCGCAACCATCTCGGGAGATGTCGCCATCCCCAGCCCGGCCGAGACCTTCTCGGTTGGCCGGCGAATCCTGATTTTGGTGATGGTCGTCATGGGCTCGACGCTCTACGCCACGACCCTGCTGATCGCCTCGACGCTCCTGCCGCAGATGCAGGGCACGATGTCGGCCACCCAGGACGAGATCGCCTGGGCCATGACCTTCAACATCCTGGCGACCGCGGTGATGACGCCGATGACCGGCTGGCTGGCGACGCGCTTCGGACGGCGCGAGACCATGACCTGGTCGGTGCTGCTGTTCACTGCGGCGACCTTCATGTGCGGCGCCGCCAACTCGCTGGAGACCCTGATCCTGTGGCGCGTGCTCCAGGGCGCCCTGGGGGCACCGGTGATCCCGCTGTCGCAGACCATCCTACTCGACGCCTTCCCCAAGCGGCAGCAGGGCCTCGTCACCTCGATCTTCGGCATGGCCGTGGTCATCGGCCCGGTGATCGGCCCGACGGTCGGCGGACTTCTGTCGGAGCTCTACAGCTGGCGCTGGGCCTTCTACATGATCGTGCCGGTAGGGCTGATCTCCTTCGTGGGCCTGCGCTTGACGCTGCCCAAGGACCTGCCGGCTGGCCGCGTGTCGCTCGACTGGATGGGGTTCCTGTCGCTATCGGTCGCCATCGCCTGCGTGCAGCTGGTGCTGTCGCGCGGCCAGCGCCTCGACTGGTACGAATCCGACGAGATCATCGTCGAGACTTTCGTCGCCGCCATCGCCTTCTGGGTCTTCATCGCCCACAGCCTCACCGCCAAGCGGCCGTTCCTCAATCTCGGGCTGCTCAAGGACCGCAACTACTCGCTAGGCCTGGTGCTGGTGACGATCTACGGCATGCTGAACTTCACGCCCATGGTGCTGCTGCCGCCGTTGCTGCAGCAACACGCCGGCTTTCCCGACATGCTGATCGGCGAGATCATCGCGGCGCGCGGCGTCGGCGCCACCATCGGCTTCTTCCTCGCCATCTTCGTCGGTCGCATGGACCCCCGTATCGGCCTGATTGGCGGCTTCGCCCTGCAGGCATTGTCGGGCGTGTGGCTGATGGGCATGGACCTCAACACCGACACGCACACGCTGATGCTGAACAGCCTGGTGCAAGGCATCGCCATCGGCGTGATCTGGGTGCCGCTGACGCTCGCCACCTTCGCCACGACCAGCTCGGCCGATCTCGCCGAGGGCACCGCCGTCTATCACCTGCTGCGCAACATCGGCTCGAGCTTCTTCATCTCGATCTGCGTCGCCGAGGTGGTGCGCGCGTCGAGCGCGAATTACAGCCGGCTGGTCGAGATGGTGAACCCCTTCAACCGCTCCCTGCTGCTGCCCTGGGTGACGGGCGCCTGGGACACCGAGACGGTAGGTGGGCTTGCCAAGCTCTCCAAGGAGATCGCCCGGCAGGCCGCGATGCTGGGCTACATCAATGCCTTCGGGCTCTACACGCTCGCCTCGGCGCTGGCGATCCCTCTGGTCCTGCTGGTCGGAGGGCGCTCGCGGGCGCGCTAGAGCGGAATCCGATCAGATGGAACCGCTTGCGGTTCCATCTGATCGGATTCGCGCGCACCGACGATATTTGTTGCAAGAGGCACAATCCGCCCAGCTGATTCCAGCTGGGCGGATTGTGCTTTAGACCGCCTATTCCTCCTGCTGCTGCCGTTTGCGCGCATCGTTTGCGGCCTCGCTCGCCAGGTCGCCAAGCTTCTGACGCAACAGCGCGTTGGCCTGCCGCTCGCAGTCGGCGGCGAAATCGGCCAAGGCGGCGAGCGCCTCGGGAGAACGTACATTC
Source organism: Reyranella sp. (assembly GCA_016780605.1). Lineage (GTDB taxonomy): Bacteria > Pseudomonadota > Alphaproteobacteria > Reyranellales > Reyranellaceae > Reyranella. Next base: position 5,446 of record JADHLS010000244.1, on the reverse strand, counting down.
TCCATCGCCCGTCGCGCCTGCACGGCTTTCTCCATGAGGGCGAAGTAATCATCGGGTGCCGGAGTATCCATATGCCCCACTATACCCGACCACTTTGTCGCACAAAAACAAGATATGTGCGCGGCGGTCTTGATCTCGATCAATGTCCGCGCCGACCCTCTCCAGTAAAAATCACCAGCCATCGGGCGGCAACACCGCCGAGGGAGAGACCGGGTGCCGGGAGAGTCGCCATTCTCTTCTTAACGACTGCGCAGGCGTCCGATGGCGCCCTCTTCATCATAAGGCAAGCGCGACGTGCACGACGCCTCTCTCGTGCTTTGTCGTCATGGCAAGCCCGCATCGCTCGAACACCTTCAGCATCGGCACATTTTCAGGCAACACCTCGGCGACGAATTCCCGAAGTCCGGCCGCGCGCGCAATGCCGATGAGGTGCTTGATGAGGTGAGTGGCGATGCCGCGCTTCTGGTGCGGATCGTCGATGGCGAAGGCCACCTCGGCGCAGCCGGGCCGGCAGACGACGTATCTCGAGCCGCCGACGATCACTGGCTGGCCGCCTTCGGAAAGCACGGCGACCAGGGCCACGTGACTCGTGAAATCGACATTGAGGTAGAAGTCGATCTCCCGCTCGCTGAAGTTCCGCTTCGGCGCGAAGAACCGGCGATGAAGCGCCTGGTTGCTGAAACGTCCTATCGACGCCAGCATCGCCGCTCGGTCGTCGGGCCGCAGGGCGCGTATCTCCAGCACCGCGCCGTCGCGCAGCCGTTCCGTGGCCTGGTACCTCGCTGCTTCCATCAGGGCGGCGCCTCGATCGCGTGGGCGGCGCAATAGGCGTCGACGGCGGTGCTGATCGTGGGAAAGAAGCCGTCGTCGCCGAAGCGCTCGTAGAGGCCGAAGCGTCGGAGCTTGTCCTTCACCGGATCCTTGAGCTCGGCAAAGCAAAGCTCGACGTCGGCCTTCTCAAGCTTGTCGTCGAGCTCCGCCAGCATGTCGGCGGCGGTGACGTCGACACTGGTGACCGGCTCGGCCGCCACCACCAGACGGCGCACCTTGGTCGGTGACGCCGCGATGGCCGCAAGCACGCGCTGATCGAACAGCTCGGCATTGGCGAAGAACAGCGGCGCGTCCCAGCGGAACAGCACCAGCCCGGGGATCTGTCGCGCGTTGGGATAGCGCTCGATATCGTGCCAGCCCCTCACCTCCTCGGGGTGCCCGAGGATGGCGGAGTGCGGCCGCCACCCGTCCCACAGGAATTCGATGACGGCCACGACGATGGCGAGCCCGATGCCCGGCACGGCGCCGAGCCCGGCCACGCCGACGAAGCACAGGATGGAGAGCCAGAACTCCCAGCGCTGTATGCGCCAGATCCGCCTCAAATCCGTGACCTCGATGAGGCCGATCGCCGACGCGATGACGACCGCCGCAAGCGCTGGCGTCGGCAGGTATTTCAGGAGATCTGGCGCCGCGACCAGCAGCGCCGCCACACTGAGCGCACCGACGACGCCCGTTACCTGCGTTCTGGCACCGGCGGCTTCCGCGACCGGCGTGCGCGAGGCACTGCTGCTGATCGGGAAGCCCTGGAAGAGCCCAGCCGCGAGATTGGCAGCGCCCAGGCCCACCATCTCCTGGCTCGAATCGACCGGCCGCCCGGTGCGGGCCGCGTAGGCGCGCGAGAGCACGCTGGTGTCGGCAAAAGAGACCAGGGCGATGGCCGCACCGCCGATCAGCACCGGTCCCAGGTCAGCCACCTCGATCCGGGGTAGGCGAAAGGCCGGCAGCCCCTGCGGCAGCGAGCCCAGCACCTTCACGCCGTGGCTCGACAGGTCGAACAGGCCGACCACCACGGTGGCGCCGATCACGGCAATCAGCACGCCAGGCAGCAGCTTGCTGCCCTTGAGGACCAGGATGACGACCAGCACGCCCGTCCCCACGGCAAAGGCCACCCAGTTGATCTCGCCTGCCGCGATCGCCTTTACGATCGCCCATAGGCTGTGCAACGGGCCCTCGCCCTCAATGGAGAAGCCGAGCAGCTTGGGCACCTGGCTGATCAGCACCGTCAGGGCGATGCCGTTCATGTAGCCGTAGCGGATGGGCTTGGAGAGAAGCTCGGTGATGAAGCCGAGCTTCAGGAGTCCGGCCAGGATGCAGACCACGCCGGAAACGATGGCCATCGCGCCGGCCAAGGCCACGGCCCGCCCGGGATCGCCTCCCGACTGTGCCAGCACCACGGCGAGGATGAGCGGCGCCAGCGACGAATCGGGGCCCAGCACGAGGATTCGGCTGGGACCGAACACGGCATAAGCGAGCAGCGGGATGATGGTGGCATAGAGCCCGAATACTCCCGGCACGCCGGATGCCACGGCATAGGCAATGCCCACCGGCACCAGCATGGTGGTGAGCACGATGCCGGCGACGATGTCGTGGTGCAGCCAGCCGAACTCGTAGACACGCAGTGTCGCCAGGCCGGGCATCCAACGCCCCAAGCCTCGGCCGGAGTTCGCGCCAACAGAAAGGTCCTGGTTGCTCATGGCACGTTCGCTTGGCGCTCAGCGTGCCGGATGACCGTCAGGACTTGGTGAACATGACAGGCACGCGGTAAGTCGTTCCGCGCGTATAGACGCCGGTCAGGCGATTGCCCTCGAGCGTCAGTTGGTAGGTGCCGCCCAGGGCCGCGTCGATGACCAGCGAGGAACCGGAGACGACGCCGCGGGTGGTGTTCTTCGTCGAGTCGGATTTGTCGGCGAAAGTCGAAACGAACGACTGGAGGTCGAACTCCATACGGCCCTCAACCAGGCCATCCGGGCGAACCGCGGTGATGATCAGCCGCGCGGCGCTGATGCCGGGGACCTCGCCTTGCCAGCGGCCCACGAAGGTCGTTCCCTGACAGTAACCGTGCGCCGGAATGAGGGCAAGCAGACCTGCTGTGAACGCTCTTCGTGACGCCATGATCATTTTCCCCGCGGCAAGTCTAGTGGTCGGACGCCCCACTCGCAAAGTGTGATGTAGATCACCTCCACTCAAGCCGCATGGCCGGCTCGGCAATGCATTATGCGCAGACAACATGCATCGGCGATGCGTCATTGTTGGTCAAGCATGGCACACGTGTTAGCGTTGTGTCGTGAGTATCGATGCAACGTCGCTTCGGAAGTTCCCGATGAGGGCCCCTTTGGCTCTGCCTTGTGACGGCTGCGTCGGCAGATCGACCAACATCTGCAAGCCGCTCGACCCAACGCACCTGCTGGTCATGCTTGGCTTGGGCGGCATGCGCCGATGGAAACGGCGGGAGATGCTGTTCCGTTCCGGCGATGCGATGAGTGCATTCTTCAAGATCCGGTCGGGCATCGTCGCCGTGTCCCGCGCCCTCGATGACGGGCGCCGGCAGATCGTGGCGCTGCGCGTACCGGGTGACTGCCTGGGCTATCTCGAGACCGACGGCAAATACTGCTTCGAGGGCGAGGCGCTTACCGACGTCGAGGCCTGCGCCTTCGATCGTCGTCGGTTCGATGCTTTTGCGGCCGAGCAGCCCCGGCTCGCCTCGGCCGTCGTCGAGACACTGTCTGCCGCACTGAAGCAGACGGGCGAGGCCATGCTGGTGCTCGGTCAACTGAGGTCCACCGAACGCCTCGCCCACTTCCTGGCCGAATTCGACTCGCTGTACCGAGCGCGCACCGGTTCCACCGCGCCCGTGTCGCTGCGCATGAGCCGCCGCGAGATCGCCGACTATCTGGGGCTGACGGTGGAGACCGTCAGCCGGGCGATCGGCCAACTCAGGCAGCAGCGGCTGATCGATCGGCACGGTGTCGACACGATTATCGTTCTCAACAACCGCGGCCTGCGTCGCATTGGCAAGGTCCGCTCGACAGAGCCTGTCGGCGTCGATCCATAAGCTGCCGGCAAGGTCTGCATAACCTTGCCGCCCATCTGACCGGTGTCAGTGCCAGCTGAGCGTGATGCCGATGTCGCCCGGCATTCCACCCGGATAGTCGATGACCTCGTAGCGGATGTGATAACCCTCCGGTTGGAGCCGCCGCTTCCAGAATTCGTAGATCTCCTTTGGGATCCCGGTGAGCGTCTTCTCCCAGCCGGCCTCGGCCTGATTGATGGCCCGGCCGTCGTCGGTGCAGAGGTGATGGGGAAAGCGGAACACCTGCACCGACATCAGGCCGTTCTCGACGGCTCGGTTGATGACGATCGAAGCGCGTTCAGCGATCTCGTCGTCGCTCAAGCCCGACGGCTTGGTCAGCCGGTCGAGCAACGCCTTCTTCTCAGCTTCGGCAGCCTCGTGCTGGCGCATCGCTGCTGCCGCCTTCTCGCTCTCGGCCAAGGCGATCTTGGCCTGGAGTTCCTTCACACTCAGCAACTTGACCATGGAACCTCCATTACGATCGACATTAGACCGCCGATCCCGCCGCCGTCACGCGGCAAGCCTATCGCATGTCTGGCCGCCGTCTTGCGGCGATGCGCTTGTTGAGTTGCGCAATCTGCTCGCCGTCGAGTTTGTTTGCCGCCTGATCGCGCATGTAGGCCGCCGTGGATCGCAGCTGCGCATCCTTGTCCTCAGCCGCCGCGGCGATCGCCAGCCAGTAGTAGGCCTCGCCGTGATCCGTGGAAACGCCCTGACCGGTGAGATACATCACTCCCAGGCTGTATTGGGCGCCCGGCACTTCCCTGTCCGCGGCCTTGCGAAACAGCGCCACGGCCCTGCCGTGATCCTGCGCCGCACCCTTTCCGTCGCGATACATCGCCGCCAGCATGTAATAGGCCTGCGGCACATTCTGCTCTGCCGCCTTCGAGCACCAATCGAAGGCTTCTGCGTAGTCCAGGACCACTCCATGTCCGGCGTAGTACATCATGGCCAGGCCAAGTTGGGCTCGCGCATCGCCGGCGTTGGCCAAAGGGCGCCAATGGTCGAGCGCCGCGTCATAGTCCTTGCGGCGAAAAGCTGCGTCGCCGTCCTCGTACAGGCCGGCAGTCACCTCGCCGGCAAGGCCCATCACCAGCAACAACAGGGGACTGAAGACGCGACAGCATCTGCCCAGCATTCGCAGCCTCATTGCAGGTTGCGATGTTATCGCGCCGGCAACCGCCCGGAAAGTCGATCCGACAGGGAAGACGCGGCGCGTGCCACGCCGGCGCGCCGTCATCACACGGCGGTAACGCTTGAGGTTCACCCTTTGCCGACCGGATTGTGAAAAATGTCACGTGAGCGTGGCGCGTCGATTGCATCGCCATTGGTCAACGGATGCTAACTGGTCGCATGCTCGACGTGGCGGTTTGACAAGGATCAAGCGGGCGAGCCTGCTCATGGATTAGGAGCATGACCTGCAACGGCCCCAGCGCGGGACAGTCAGTGGAGTGCAAGCCCATGGCCGACCATCAGAATCTCAACTTCGTCCAGGAATACTGGACCGATGCATGGCAGCGTTGGATCCTGACCCTCGATGCGCTG
>JADHLS010000243.1 GCA_016780605.1 Reyranella sp. | reverse complement strand
CGGGATCGCGCAGGTTGATGTTGCCGGACGCAAGGTCGATCTTCGCCCGCAGGACGCAGGCGCCGTTCGGGAACTTGCCGGCGCGCATGTCGCGAAACAGGGCGAGATTGGTTTCCACCGAGCGGTCGCGATCGGCCGACGCACGGCCCGGTTCGGTCAGCGTGCCGCGCATCGCCCGCATCTCGTCGGGCGGCGTGTCGTCGACATAGGCGAGGCCGGCGCGAATCAGGTGCTCCGCCCAGTCGTACAGCGTCTGGAAATTGTCCGACGCGTGGTACAGATGATCACCCCAGTCGAAGCCGAGCCAGTGGACGTCGCGCTTGATGGCGTCGATGTATTCCTGCTCCTCTTTCACGGGATTGGTGTCGTCGAAGCGCAGGTGGCAGCGGCCGCCATATTCGACGGCAAGTCCGAAGTTCAGGCAGATCGACTTGGCGTGGCCGAGATGGAGATAGCCGTTCGGCTCCGGCGGAAAGCGCGTGACGATGCCCTGCACCCGGCCGCTGGCGAGGTCAGCCTGGACCATGTCGCGAATGAAGTCCCGGGGCTCTTCGCTTGCAGCCTCCGGCATCGGCTTCTTGTCATTCATCTACCTGTCAACTCCATACGGGCGCGTACACGGGCAATCTGCGGCCAGGCCAATGTAGCACCGCCGGTGCGCTTGGCTAAAGTCTGCGCGGAATTTGCGCGTGGCAGCCCAATACCGGAGGGCTAGGCCGATGAAGCGCCGTCGATGGCGATCTCCGCCCCGGTGATGTAGCTGCTTTCATCGGAGAGCAGGAATGCCACCAGTTGCGCAACCTCTTCCGACGTTCCGTGACGATGCATCGGCACCTGCTTCATCCGCTTCTCGCGCTGCTCGGGTGTGCGAAACGCGATCATGTCGGTATCGATCGGACCGGGATGAACCGAGTTCACCCGGATTTTGCGGCCGGCCAGGTCGATCGCCGCCGACTTGGTCATGCCGCGCAGCGCCCATTTGGTCGCGGCATAGGCGAAGGACCCGGGCGAGCCCTTGAGCCCGGCGACTGACGAGATGTTCACGATGGACCCTCCGCCCGAGCGCTCCATCGCCGGCACGACCGCCTTCATGCCGAGGAAGCAGCCATACTGGTTGATCTGGATGTGCCGCTGCCAGAGCGCGTCGTCGGTCTCCATCAGCGGGGCCGGCTGGAAGATTCCGGCGTTGTTGACCAGGCCGTGCACGCCACCGAGCTTCTCGGCGGCTTCGACAGCACGGGCCCAATCGGCTTCCGAGGTCACATCTTGCCGGACGAAGGTCGCAGCCGGCCCGAGCTCGACAGCAAGTGCCTGGCCCTGATTGTCCAGGACGTCGCCGATGACGACCTTCGCCCCCTGCGCGACCAGCAGGCGGGCCTCCGCGGCCCCCTGGCCACGCGCCCCGCCGCTCACAAGAACTACCTTGTTGTCGAAGCGCGCCATATCTGCCTCACACCTTCGCGACCAGGAATTGCTTGTTGACGCAGTTCTCCAGCCGTCCGTCGCGCAGAAAGCGCGCCGCGGTGCGGGCTGCGAAGCCCCGGTTATCGCGGAAGCTCTCGGGCGTGTAGAACGCCGAATGCGGCGTCAGCGCAGGCGATGGCGGATCCAGTCCTCGTTCTTCTGCCAGGCTGCGATCAGCCGCCGTTGCGGGTTCGCCGGCTCCTCCGGCAGCACGTCGAGTCCGGCCGCCTGCACCGTGCCGTCCTTCATGGCGTCGTGCAGCGCGTCGATGTCCACCACTGGGCCGCGCGCGGTATTGATGAGGATCATGCCGCGTTTGGCGGCGGCGAACGCCTCGGCGCCGATCAGGCCGCGCGTCTCGGCGGTCAGCGGCGTGTGGATGCTGACGAAGTCGCATTGCCCCATCAGCTCGGCGAGCGAATCGGCGCGGCGCACGCCGATCGCAAACTGGTAGCCGTTCGGCTGGTACGGGTCGTAGAACACCACGTCCATGTCGAAGGCCTTCGCGCGGAGCGCCGCCGCGGTGCCGATCCGGCCCATGCCGACGACCCCGAAAGTGCAAACCGACAGACGGCGTCCGAACGGATTGTGCTGCGGGCGCCAGTTGCCCTTCAGGTCCGCGCGCAGTTCCGAATCGTGATAGGCGACGCTCTTCGCGAGGGTCATCATCAGGGCGATCGCGTGGTCGGCGACCTCGCGCGTGCCGTAGTCCGGCACATTGCACACCGGAATGCCGAGTTTGCCGAAACGCTCGATGTCGACGTCGTCATAGCCGACGCCGTACTTCACGAAGATGCGGCAGACCTTCAGCTTGTCGATGTACGGCGGAGGGCACGCGCCAACGACCGCGTCCGCCTTCGCCCATTGCTCGTCGCTCACGTCCTCGAATTTTTCATGGAACTGCAACTCGAACCCGGCGCCGACCGCTTCGGTTGCGATCGGTACAAGCCGCGCGGGCAAGTTCGGCCAGAGAATGCGCATCGCCATGTCGTTTCCCTCGTTCGCCTCCGCCCAGAGTCTCGCGGCTCACGCCGCGATGGCTTGATCGGTCGATGCCCGCATCATCCGCGCCGCCGTCTCGCCGATCATGATCGACGGCGCATTGGTGTTGCCCGAGGTGAGCGTCGGCATGATCGAGGCATCGGCGACGCGCAGCCCGGCCAGGCCGCGGACGCGCAGCTGGTCGTCGACCACGGCCATCGGGTCGTGACCCATCTTGCAGGTGCCGACCGGATGGTAGGTGGTCTCGGCGTTGTTCCTGACCCAGTCAAGCAGCTCGTCGTCGGCGCTGATGTTCACGCCCGGCGCGATCTCGTCGGTGGCGATGTCTTTCATCGCCGGCGCCGTCATGATGCGCCGGGTGATGCGCATCGCTTCCAGGGTCACCTCGCGGTCGAGCGCCGCGCTCAGGAAGTTGAAGCGGATCGCCGGCGGCGTATCCGGCCGGCTCGACGTGACATGGATGCTGCCGGTGCTCTCCGAGCGCAGGATGTTGGTGATCGCGGTGATGCCGGAGGTGCTGGCCAGCTTGAAGTTCTCGCCCACCAGGAACGGGATCCAGGAGATCGCGGCGTCGGGCGCGTCCAGCCCGGCGCGGGTGCGGATATAGGCGCGGATCGGCGCCGCCGGCAGGCCGAGCAGCCCCTTGCGGCTGAGCGCGTAGCGCAGCGCCTGGCTGACGCGGCCGAGGCCGCGCATCTTGTCGTTGTAGGTCATGCCGAGCGCCGGAGGCACCGTCCATTTCATGCGCGGCGAGTAGTGGTCGCGCAGGTTCTCGCCCACGCCCTTGAGCTCGTGGCGCACCTCGATACCGGCCGCCTTCAGCCGCTCCGGCTGGCCGATGCCGGAAAGCTCCAGCAGCTGCGGCGAGTTGATCGAGCCCGCGCTTACGACCACCTCGCGGGTGGCGCGCGCTTCGCGTTGCTGGCCGTTCACGGTGTAGCGCACGCCGACGCAGCGCTTGCCCTCGAACAGCAGGCCTTCGGTCAGGGCATTGGCGACGATGCTGAGGTTCGGCCTGGAGCGGGCGGGATCGAGGTAGCAGACCGCGGTGCTCATGCGGCGACCCCCGCGGATGGTCGCCTGGGTCATGCCGATGCCGTCCTGCCTGGCGCCGTTGTAGTCCTTCGTGAAGGGGATGCCGACCTGGCCGGCGGCCTTGATCAGCGCATCGTAGATCGCGCCGGTCTCGTTGCTCTCGGTCACCTTCAGCGGTCCGCTGCGGCCGCGATACTCCTCGTCGGCATCGCCCTGGAAGCTCTCCATGTCGCGGAAGATCGGCAGCACCTCGCGATAGCTCCAGCCGCGATTGCCGAGCTGCGCCCAGGTGTCGTAGTCCTGCGCCTGGCCGCGCACGAACACCATGCCGTTGATCGACGACGAGCCGCCCAAAAGCTTGCCGCGCGGGATCGGGATGCGGCGCTGGCCGGTCGATGCCTCGGGCTCCGAGGCGTAGAGCCAGTTGGCCTTGGGGTTGTCGATCAGCTTGGCGAAGCCGACCGGGATCCACGACCAGGGGTGGCTCTCGCGGCCCGCTTCCAGCACCAGCACCTTGTTCCGCGGGTCGGCGCTGAGGCGATTGGCCAGCACCGAGCCGGCCGAGCCGGCGCCGACGACGATGAAGTCAAAGCTCGGTTGGTCCATTTTTCCCCCCGCGATCGCATGAGTCACAAACGCCGCACCCAAGCTGAGCGCGGCGTTGCGTCGTGCGTCAAGGGGGTCGTGAACGCGCCAGTCAGGCCGCAGCCGCCTGGTATGGCCTGAGATGGTCCGCCATCGCCTTCTGGAAGGCAGGCCGCGCCTCGCAGCGTTCCTGATACGCCCGCAGCGTCGGCCGCCCGGACACGATGTCGGTATGGCGCAGAATGCGCAGCACGGTGGTCATCAGCAGGTCGCCTGCGGTGAAGCGGTCTTCGAGGTAGTCACGGCCGCCGAGCCAATCCTCAAGGTCGGAAAGCCGCTTCTGCACCGCCGCCACCATTGTCGGCCGACGCTCCGCAGCCCACGCCTCGCCGGCATGGAAGAGATCGAGGGTGCCGAGGTTCAGAACCGCGGGTTCGACCGAGTTCAAGGCGGCGAACATCCACGCCTTCGTCCGCGCCCGTCCATGGGCGTCCGAAGGCGCCAGGGCTTCGGACCCTTCGACGATGTGGAGCACAATGGCGCCCGACTCGAACAGCTTGAGGTCGTCCTCCTCGATGGCGGGAACCTGGCCAAACGGTTGAAGGGCACGATAGGCTGCGGATGCCTGGTCCTCGGGCCCGATCAGCACCTCTTCGTACGGGATACGCGCCTCCTCGAGCGCCCAGCGCACGCGGAAGTCCCTTGCCAGGCCCTGTGCGAAGGGCGGCAGCGAGCGGAATGCGGTCAACTTGATCATCGTCGTCTCCTTTCACGCCAATGCGTCAGCGAGATAGTTAACCATATGGTTAAGTGATGGCGGGCTGTCAACGCCGAAATTTCTGCGCCACGCGAATCACGAACTCCCGACACCGAGGCGCTTGGCCGGTCCGCGTAACGCGACTAGGCTCGACCACGCTCGACGTATTGGTGCTGCGCTCACTGAACAGGAGGACGCCATGATCCATCACCTTTCGATCGCCGCACGCGACCCCAAGCACTCCGCCGAGGTGCTGGCGGAAATCATGGGCGGCAAGGCGGTGCCGTTCCCGCCCAACCCGGGCAGTTTCTTCGCGTTGCAGCTCGACGATCACGGCTCCGGGGTCGAGGTCTATCCAGCCGGCACCGAATTGCAGCCCGCCGGCGAGGAAGGCGGCAGCTTCGTGAGGAAGACGCGGGAGGGGCGCGGCTTCGGCGCCACGCACTTCGCGCTCAGCGTCGCGACCGACGCGAGCAAAGTGAAACAGATCGCCGAGCGCGCCGGCTGGCACTGCGTGACCTGCAATCGCGGGCCGTTCCACGTGATCGAGGTCTGGGTCGAGAACGATACGATGGTCGAGGTCCTGCCGCCGGACTTCGCGGCGGAATACCTGGCCTGGACCCGTCCCGACACGGTCGCAACCCGCATGGGCAGCGCGCCGACCTCGCGCTCCCGCCAGTCGCGCGTTCGCTCGGCTTGAGCTCACGTCCGTAAGGAGAAATGGTGGACGGCCGCCATGCAATGTCGTGGCCGACTACGGTCGTCTGGGGCAGGTCGAGATTCGATTTGCCGTCTGAAGCGGAACGACTTCGCCTGTCGAACGCTCGTTCTCTGCGCTGCGTTGCCGGTCCTCGGATTTGGAATGATACTTGCGACGGGGGAGGGATTGTGTGCGTGGAGAGGGCATGATCCGCAACATCGCATCGGCTAGTCGCACCGGGCTTCACCGCCGAGCCTTACTTCGCGTGGGCGCGGCGATGACTCTGTCGGTGGGCGCCGGCCCGCTCGCCCACGCGCAAGGCGCTTATCCGGACAAGCCGGTGCGGATCACGGTCTCGTATGGACCCGGCGGGGCGATCGACGTGGTAGCCCGCATCCTTGCCGAGCACATGACCAACACGTTGGGTAAGCCGGTGCTGGTCGACAACAAGCCGGGAGCCGGCTCGACGATCGCTGCAGAGGCGATCGCCCGATCCGCGCCGGACGGCTACAACCTGCTCGTGACCGGCATGGCGCATTCGGTCATCCTGGAACTCTTCCCTCAGGTCACGTTCGATCCCGTCAGGTCGTTTCAGCCGATCAGCCATCTCGGCGTCATGCCGTTCGTGCTCGCGATACATCCGTCGGTGCCGGCAACGGACTTCGCGAGCTTCATCGCCTACATGAAGGCCAATCCCAACGCCATCAACTGCGGTTCTGCGGGTCCCGGAAGCTCGGCTGACCTCGGCCAGATGCTGCTGGCCAAGAGGACGGGCATCGAGTTCGTGCGCGTGCCCTATCGCTCCACGCCGGCCGCCATGAACGATCTCGTCGCCGGCCGCGTCGGCTTCATGATGGATTCGCAGAACGTCCTGGTGCAGCACGTGAAGAGCGGCGCGCTGCGGGCGCTGGCGGTCTCATCGCTCGAGCGTTCGCGCTTGCTGCCTGATGTCCCGACAGTGGACGAGCTCGGCCTGAACGGCTTCGAGGCGGGGAGCTGGCAGGCCATGCTGGCGCCCGCCGGCACGCCGCGTGCCATCGTCGACAAGGTCACGGGCTCGATCGAGGCCGCGCTCAACGATTCTGCGATCCGCAACCGCTATATCGAGCTGGGCTATCAACTGCCCCGCAAGGTCGGGCCCGAGGCGCTGGCGGAGTTCCTGGCCGCCGAGGCGGCCAAATGGGGGCCGTTGGCCAAGGCCACCGGCACCGGCTGATCGCGCGAAAGGACGAACCAGGTGACCAAGCTCAGCCAGGTCGAGGTCGATGCTTTCCATCGCGACGGCTACTACGCGCCCGTCGACGTTTTCAGCATTGACGAGGCTCGCCGCTGGCGGGCCGACCTCGAGGCCTTCGAGGCGACGTTGCCCCCGGGACCGGTGTCGGCGGGCAACCGGCGCAAGCTCCATGTCCGTTGTCCATGGGCGCGCGACCTCGTGGGAGACCCGCGCCTGCTCGACGTCATGGAGTCGATTCTCGGTCCCGACATCCTGGTCTTCACCAGCACCTTCTTCATAAAGGAGCCCGGGACCGACGCCATCACGGCCTGGCATCAGGATGCGACCTACTTCGGCCTGCAGCCCTACGAGCACGTCACCGCGTGGGTCGCGTTGTCCGACGCCTCGATCGAGGCGGGCTGCATGGAGTTCATTCCCGGCAGCCATCGCTGGGGCCAGCTCGAGCACGGGCGCGATGCCCTTCCCGGCACCATCAACGCCGGCGCGCGCTCGATCAGCCAGTCGTTCGACACCTCGACGGCCGTGTTTGCACCGCTCAAGACCGGCCAAGTCTCGCTGCATCACACCCTGATCGCGCACAACTCGCCACCCAACGGCAGCAACGACCGCCGCATCGGCTTTGGCATCAGCTATATCCCT
>JADHLS010000242.1 GCA_016780605.1 Reyranella sp. | reverse complement strand
CCCGAACTCCTCACTAATCCAGATAGTCTGCGTGCTTGGAAACGTGCTCGGCGAGGCCGAGCGCATGCTGGCGCACCAGGTCTTCGGCGCGCTCGGTATCGCGCGCTTCCAGGGCCTGGATGATGTTCATGTGATCGCGGATCGAGCGCTCGACGCGATCGTCCTCGCCGATCGTGGCGCCGCGGATCATGCGCATGTGGGTGAACAGGTTCTCCGCCAGCCGGATCAGCGCCTGGTTGCCGCTGAGCTCGATGATGCTCTGGTGGAAGTTGATGTTGACCTCGGAATATTCGTCGAGCTTGGCGTGCAGCTTGTCGCCCTCGAAGGTGGCGAACATGCGCCGGAGCCCGGCAATGTCCTCGTCACTGGCGCTCTCGGTGATCAACCGCGCCGCCATGCTCTCGAGTGCAGCCCAGGCCTGGATCAGCTCGATCACCTCCTGCTTGTTTTTGCGCACGACATAGACGCCGCGCCGCGGGACCGATCGCACGAAGCCTTCGCGCTCGAGCTGCGCCATCGCCTCGCGCACCGGTGTGCGCGAGATGCCGAAATCCTGGGCGAGCTGCCGTTCGTCGAGCCGGATGTCGGTGCGCGAACGGTAGATGTCCGAGGACATGATGACGTGGCGCAAGGCGGTATAGGCCTTGTCCTTGAACGTCTCCCGGCTGTCGATCGGCGCGACGACCAAACGCGCTTCGCTCATGGAAACGGCGTCCCCTCCCTGGATACATTATTCATAATGCCACGGCGCAGCATCGTCCAATGCTCCGCCGTGACATTTTATTGCGCGAGGCAGCGGTCTAAGCCGCCTCGAGACCATCGCCCATGCCGTCGGCCTGCAGTTCGACCAGCCGGCGGTAGAGGCCGCCCTTGAGCCGCAGCAGGGCGCCATGGTTGCCGTCCTCGACGATGCGTCCGTGGTCGAAGACGAGGATGCGATCGAGTTCCCGCACCGTCGACAGGCGATGCGCGATGACCAAGGTCGTACGGCCCCGCATCAGGCGGTGCATGGCATCCTGGACCAGCGCCTCCGATTCGCTGTCGAGGCTCGACGTCGCCTCGTCCAGAATCAGGATCGGCGCGTCCGCCAGGAAGGCTCGCGCAAGCGCCACGCGCTGGCGCTCGCCGCCGGACAGCTTGACGCCGCGTTCGCCAACGAGCGTGGCATAGCCCAGCGGCAGCTTCTCGATGAAGACGTCCGCATGCGCCAGCCGCGCCGCCGCCTCGATCTCCGCCTGGCTGGCCTCGGGCCGTCCATAGGCGATGTTCTCGGCCAGCGAGCGATGGAACAGCAGCGGCTCCTGCTGAACGATCGCTACTCGTCGGCGCAGGCTCTCCTGCGTGACGTCGGCAATGTCCTGGCCATCGATCGTGATGCGCCCACCGTCGAGGTCATACAGCCGCTGCACGAGCTTGACGAAGGTCGTCTTGCCCGAGCCCGACCGTCCGACCAGGCCGACGCGCTGGCCCGCCGGGATGGCGATCGACAGTCCGTCGTAGACCTGTCGCTCGAGTGCGGGATAGCGGAAGCGCACCCGCTCGAACTGGAGATCTCCGCGCACCGACATCATCTCCGTTGCTCCCGTCCGGTTCTCGACGCCCAGCGGCTCGTGGTGGAACGCCACGAGTTCTTCCAGATCGCTGGTCGAGCGCTGGACGTTGTGCACGTGATGGCCAATGTCGCGCAGATAGCCGTTGATCACGCCGTACGCCGTGAGCACGAAGGCGACATCGCCCAGTGTCGCCACGTCCTGCCACCAGAACAGCAGGGCGAGGCCGATGACGGCAAAGCGCAGCATCATCAGGATGCTTTGCTGGACGATTCCGGTGAGCGTGGCTCTGGTCCACGTCACCCGCGTGCGCGACTGCCAGCGCGCCAGGACACGGCCGAAGCGGCCGTCCTCGCGCCCTTCAGCGCCGAACGCTTTGACGACAGGATTGCAGCTCACGGCATCGGCCAGCGCGCCACCCAGCCGACTGTCCCAGGCATTGGAGCGCCGCGCCGCCGGCGTAACGTAATCCAGCGACAGCTTCACCGTCACCAAGACATAGAGAACGGTGCCGACGCCGACGGCGAGTCCCATCAGCGGCCAACGCCAGCCGAACAACGCCGTGGCGCCGATGAGTACGAGCAGGGATGGCCATAGCGCCACGAGCACCGTGTCGTTCAGGAGGTCGAAGGCCCACATGCCGCGGGTCAGCTTGCGCACCGTGGCGCCGGCAAAGCTGTTGGCATGCCAGTCCGTGGAGAACCGCTGGACGCGCCAGAACGTCTCCGCAGCCACTTCCCTCATCATGCGCGAGGTGAAGCGGATGATGCCCGTGAACAGGCCCCATCGCAGTGCCACCAATGCGAAGCCGAGGGCCAGCATGGCGGCGAAGGCCTTGATGGCGTCGACCAAGGCGGCGTCGCGCTCGCGCGCCGCGTTGGCCAGGGCGTCGACCATTTGTCCGGCAAACAGCGGAAGGGCGAGCTCCGCCGCCGCAATCAGCGCCAGGATCGTCGCCATGCCCAGCGCCAGGCGCCACTGCAGGCGCCAACGGCCGGCGACGAAGCGAATCGTCCGGAGAAACGGGTCTTTCCCGCGCTCGAATCTGCGAGAAGTCATTGCTCGATGCCTCGCCCGTGCCGGGCGATGGCTCCTCAAAGAGTCGCTCGACCGAAGTCGGCGACATAAATGGTCAGAAGAACGGAGATAGGCGGCGCGCTCGGCGGCGGCCGCGGCCGGACCTAGTGCCTAAAGCGCGCGAGGTCCGATACGCAGCCGGCGGGAGCGGTGGCGTTGAACTTGATCGACATCATCAACGTCTCCCTGGCTGGAGTTTGCATCGAGGGCCGGCAAACTAGGCGCAGAGGCTGGCGGAGGCAAGTGCACTCCGATCAATTCCCTTTGAGGCCGTCGCAGTGTGGCGCTGACGCCACAACGTCCTTGCTAGGTCGGCCGAGCGGATGTGATGAGCCGACCGTACAGGTTCGATAGAGCCGGCCACAACAGGGCGACCAGGCCCACGATCATGATCGTGCTGACGAGGCCGTTCGAGAAGAAGATGCCGAAGCCTCCCTGGGAGATGAGCAGCGACTGGCGGAAGGCCTCCTCGGCCTTGTCGCCCAGCACGATCGCCAGCACGAGAGGCGCCAGTGGGTAGTTGCACTTCTTCAGGAAATATCCGGCGACGCCGAACACAAGCATCATGACCACATCGAACGTGTTGTTATGGACGGTGTAGGCGCCGATGGCACAGATCACCAGGATGATGGGCGCGATGATGCTGAAGGGCACGCGCAGGATGGCGGCGAAGAACGGCACCATGGTCAGCACGATGACGAGGCCAACGACGTTGCCAAGATACATGCTGGCGATCAGTCCCCAGACGAAATCCTTCTGCTCGACGAACAGCAAGGGGCCGGGCTGCAAGCCCCAGATCAGCAGGCCGCCCAGCAGCACCGCCGCGGTCGGCGATCCGGGCACGCCCAGCGACAGCATGGGCAACAGCGCCGAGGTACCCGCGGCGTGGGCGGCCGTCTCGGGCGCCACGACGCCTTCGATCTCGCCTGTCCCGAACTTCTCGCCCGCCCGCGAGGTGCGCTTGGCGATGCCGTAGCTCATGAACGAGGCCGGCGTGGCGCCGGCCGGCGTGATGCCCATCCAGCAGCCGATCACGCACGAGCGCAGCGAGGTCATCCAGTAGCGCGGCAGCTCCTTCCATGTCTGCCACACCACCGTCGGGTTGATGCCGGAGGCCTTGCCCTTGAATGAGAGCCCTTCTTCCATGGTGAGCAGGATCTCGCCAATACCGAACAGGCCGATCACCGCCACCAGGAAGTCGAAGCCGCTGAGAAGCTCGGTGGACCCGAAGGTGAGCCGCAACTGCCCGGTCACCGTGTCGGTACCCACGGCCGCCAGCGCGAAACCCAGCATCATGGCGGCGATGGTCTTGGTCGGCGGCTCCTTGCCCATGCCCACGAAGCTGCAGAAGGCCAGGAAGAACACCGAGAACTTCTCCGCCGGACCGAACTGCAGGGCAAAGCTTGCAACCAGCGGTGCGGCCAGCGTGATGACGATGACGGCAAACAGTGCGCCGACGAACGACGAGGTGAAGGCGGCCGTCAGTGCTTCGCCCGCCTTGCCGTTCTGCGCCATGGGATGGCCATCGAAGGTGGTGGCAACCGACCACGGTTCGCCGGGAATGTTGAACAGAATGGACGTGATGGCGCCGCCGAACAGGGCGCCCCAGTAGATGCACGACAGCAGGATGATGGCCGACGTCGGCGACATGCTGAAAGTGAGCGGCAGCAGGATCGCGACGCCGTTGGCACCGCCGAGACCGGGCAGCACGCCGATGACCACGCCCAGCACGATGCCGATCACCATGTAAAGCAGGTTCTGCCAGCTCAGGACGACGGCAAAGCCCGCCATCAGATCGCTAATACCTTCCATCGGTCGCCGAATCCCTCGCTGTGCCCGGCCTAGAGACCGAGCAGCTCCTCGAGCGGTCCCTTGGGCAGGGGCACGAGGAACCACATCTCAAACGTCACGTACGTGAGCACCGGAAGTCCGATGCTGATGGCTGCGATCAGCAGCCATCCATAGCGGCCGATCCAGCGCATGAAGCCCGCGATCAACAGGGCCGACGCCAGGTAAATGCCGAGCCACGGGATCAAGCCGACATAGACGGTGAGGGGGAACACCACCTTGAGGACCTGGGCCAGCTCGTGCCAACTCGCGAATAGCTTGCGGCTGCCGTTGTTGTAGGCGCGAACGAGATTGAAGAGGCTGGTGGCAACGATGATCAGCCCGATCCAGAAGGGGAAGAAGCCGGACTTCGGGCCTTCGGCACCCCAGCCGATGCCGACCTGCAGACTGCCGATGACGGTGATGACGCCAAGCAGCGCCACGACGGCGGCCACACCAACCTCCACCAGATGCTGACGTGGCCCGCCGGGGGAGGATTCATCAGGGGAATTGGACATCGCCTTTGGCCCTTCGCTGCTGAGCACAAGAACGCCGTGGGCGTCGGAATTCTCCGGGCGCCGCCTGCGGTGTAGTCGGTGATCAATTGGTGGCGAGGAAGCCCGCTTCCTTCATGAGGTCGCGATGGCGCTTCTCTTCGCCCTCGACCCATTTGGCGTAGTCGGCACCGGTCATGAAGGACTGGTTGAAGGCACCGTCGGCCATGAGCTGTGCCCATTCCGGCGTCGCGCGCACCTTCTTGAACAGCTCGACATAGTAGTCGGCCGCATCCTTCGGCACGCCGGCCGGCATGAACACCCCGCGCAGCATCAAGTACTCGATGTCGAGGCCTTGGCTCTTGCAGGTCGGGATGTCGGACCACGACATGTCGCCCGCGATCTTCTCCTTGCTCGCCAGCGGCGCGGTATCGAATACGCACAGCGGGCGAAGCTTGCCGGCACGCCACTGCGCGACCGCTTCGATCGGGTTGTTGACCGTCATGTCGACATGCTTGCCGACGAGCTGGACCGCAACCTCGCCGCCACCTTTGTACGGCACGTAGGTGATCTTGGTGCCGGTCGCCTTCTCGAGGGCGACCGTGATGATCTGATCTTCCTGCTTGGAACCGGTGCCGCCCATCTTGAACTGGCCCTGAGGTGCGGCCTTCATCGCCGCGATCAGCTCAGCGACCGTCTTGTAGGGTGAATCGGCATTGACCCAGAGCACGAACTCGTCGAGCGCGAGCATCGCCACCGGAGTCATGTCCTTCCAGGAGAAGGGAATGCCGGTGGCCAATGGCGTAGTGAACAGGTTGGAAAGCGTGATCACCAGCTTGTTGGGATTGCCCTTTGAATTCTTGACGTCGAGGAAGCCTTCGCCGCCGGCGCCGCCCGCCTTGTTCACCACCACCATGCTCTGCTTCATCAGGTTGTGCTTGGTGATGATGCCTTGGATCATGCGCGCCATCTGGTCGGCACCGCCGCCGGTTCCAGCCGGCACGATGAATTCGACGTTGCGAGTGGGCTCCCATGCCGAGGCCGGCGTTACGTACAGGGTGGCGAGAGCCGCCGTCAGGGCAAAGGGAACCGCACGCAACCCGAGCGTTTGGATCATCACTTTGTTCCTCCCGAAGCCGTTTTTTTGCTAGTTCTAAGACAAGTTCTACAATGATCCCGAGTATGGGTCGAGCGCCGGCGGACTGATGATCGACAAGCTCGAGTTCCTTATCGCACTGGCGCGTGAAAAAAACTTCGGCAAGGCTGCGGAGCAGTGCGGTGTTACCCAGCCCACGTTTTCTGCAGGCATAAAGCAATTGGAAGATACGCTGGGCGTCCTCCTTGTGCAGCGTACGTCGCGTTTCATTGGTTTCACAGCCGAAGGCGAGCGTGTGCTCGACTGGGCCCGTACAATTGTTGCGGACACACGGGCGATGCAGCAGGAGGTGCGCACGCTCAAGCAGGGGTTGAGCGGCCATCTCAAGATTGCGGCAATCCCGACCGCGCTTGCAATGGTCTCGACCTTGACGACGCCTTATCGGGCCAAGCATCCCAACGTGAAGTTCACCATCCTATCCCGTACTTCGGCTGAGGTGTTGTCGATGCTGGAGAATCTGGAGGTCGATGCCGGCCTGACCTATATCGACAACGAACCGCTGGGACGCATGCGCGCCGTTCCCCTCTACCTCGAGCAGTATCGCTTGCTTACGTCGGCCGACAGTCCGTTGGGCGAGCGCGATCAGGTTACCTGGGCCGAGGTCGGACGCATCCCGCTCTGTTTATTGACGCCAGATATGCAAAACCGTCGCATCATCGACGATCTTCTTCACGCAGCCGGGGCCCGCCCTGAGCCGACGCTCGAGTCGAACTCCATGATCGTGCTGTTCTCGCATGTCCGCACCGGCCGGTGGGCGAGCGTGATGCCAGAAAAGCTCGCCGATACGCTTGGCCTCACCGAACGCCTGCGGGCAATCCCCATCGTCGAGCCCGAGGCCGTCCATCAGATCGGTCTGGTCGTGCCCCCGCGCGAACCCATGACACCGCTGGTCTCGGCCCTCGTTGCCGAGGCGAGCCGTCTGGCGAGGGAGGCCCCTGATGCCGACCGATGACCTGAGGATCGTTTTCGACCAGGCGGGTGCGGAGGCGCAGTTCGTCCGCGACCACCTCGACATCTTCAACGTCGGCGCCACCGGGCTGTCAGCCTACTACCCCGTGTACTTCTTCCTGAAGAGCCCGCGCGGCGAGACCCTGGGCGGGCTCCTGGGCAGCATCTGGGGAGGCTGGCTGCATATCTCCTATCTGTGGATCGACGAGACGGTCCGCGGCCGGCGCTGGGCGACCCAACTCATGGATCAGGCCGAGGACTATGCCCGCGAAAAAGGCTGCCATTCGGTGCAGCTCGACACCCATTCCTTCCAGGCGCGGCCATTCTACGAACGGCGGGGGTATGAGGTGTTCGGGACCCTCGATGACTA
>JADHLS010000241.1 GCA_016780605.1 Reyranella sp. | reverse complement strand
CGCGGCCAGCGTCAAGCCGGCTTGCCGCTTGCGGCCGGCAGGCCGCGTCGCGGCCATCGTGCTCATGTCGCCTTTAACTCCCCCGTTCAGCGCGACGACTCTAATTCATTCTCCTCCCCCGTCATACGGGGGAGAAAAGGAAATGCCGCTCACACCTCGATGCGGCTGCCGAGCTCGACGGTGCGGTTGGCGGGGAGGCCGAAGAAGTCGGAGGCGCTCACGGCGAAGCGGGACAGCACCAGGAAGAGCTTCTGCTGCCAGCGTGGCAGCACGGTGCGCGTGGCGCCGACATAGGCATTGCGGCCGATGAAATAGGAGGTCCGCATGGGGTCCATGGGAATGCCGCGGTCGGCCAGCGGCGCAAGATCACGCGGCACGTCGGGCTGCTCCATGAAGCCGTAATGCAGCACGACCCGGTGGAAGCCCTTGCCGAGATGGCCGACCTCGGCCCTCTGGCTGGCCGTCACGTAAGGCTCGTTGCCGACCTCGATGGTCAGCAGGACCACGTGCTCATGCACCACCTCGTTGTGCTTGAGATTGTGCAGCAGGCAGCCCGGCGCGTTGCCCGAGAAGGCCGTGAGGTACACCGCCGTGCCCTGCGGGCGATGTACGCGGCCGGGACTGATGCTGGCGATCAGGTCCTCGATGGGGAGCGCACCTTCCTTCTCGACGGCAATGCCGGCAGCGCGGCCCTTCATCCAGGTGAACATGGTGGTGAAGATCGCGAGCGCGATGGCGATCGGCGCCCAGCCGCCCTCGTGGAACTTCATCATGTTGGCCGTGAACAGCGTACCATCGACCACGAGGAAGAGTGAGAACACCGGAATGGCGAGCGCCCACGGCCACTTCCAGCCGCGCACCGCTAGCGCAAACACCAGGATGGTCGTGACCAGCATGGTGCCGGTGACGGCGATGCCGTAGGCGGCGGCGAGGTTGGTCGAATTCTTGAAGAACATCACCAGCGCGATCACGCCGGCCAGCAGCAGCCAGTTGACGGCGGGCACGTAGATCTGGCCGAACTCGCTCTCCGAGGTGTGCTCGACCCGGATGCGGGCACTCAAGCCCAACAGGGCCGACTGCTGCGCCATCGAGAAGGCGCCCGAGATGGTGGCCTGCGAGGCGATCACCGTGGCGATCGTGGCGAGCACCACCAGCGGATAGAGCGCCCAGTCCGGTGCCAGCCGGAAGAAGGGATTGTCGATCGCTGTGGCATCCGACAGCAAGAGCGCGCCCTGGCCGTAGTAGTTGGCGAGCAGCGCCGGCAGCACCAGCCACAGCCAAGCGCGGCGGATCGGCGTGCGGCCGAAATGGCCCATGTCGGCGTAGAGGGCTTCCGCACCGGTCACCGCCAGGGTCACCGCGCCGAGGGCGAACAGGGTCACGATGCCGTGGCTGAGCGCAAAGCTGATCGCGTGGTGGGGCAGGAAGGCCCACAGCACCTGCGGCGCGTCGACGATCTGCCGGAGGCCCAGCACGAATATGACGATGAACCAGACGAGCGTGATCGGCCCGAACCACCCGCCGACGCCTGCCGTGCCGAAGCGCTGGACGGCAAACAGGGCCACCAGCACGCCGATCGAAATCGGCAGCACCACCGGGTCAAGAGCCGGCGTCGCGACCTTGAGACCCTCGACGGCGCTCAGCACCGAGATGGCGGGCGTGAGCAGGCAGTCGCCGTAGAACAGGGCGGCGCCCAGCACGCCGATCATCAGATAGAAGCGGCGCCGCCGTGGATTGATCGCCGGCTGGCGCGAGACCAAGGCCATCAGGGCGAGCACGCCGCCCTCGCCCCGATTGTCGGCGCGCATGACGACGACGACGTATTTCAGGGTGACGATGATGATCAGCGCCCAGGTGATCAGCGACAGGATGCCGACCACGTTCTCGTGCGTGGGCTGCAAGCCTGTAAACTCGCTGAAACATTCCTTGACCGTGTAGAGCGGGCTGGTACCGATGTCGCCGAACACGACACCCAGTGCAGCCAACGTAAGGGCAGCCGTGCGCTTTCGATCGCTCGGCTGCGCGGTCGCTACAGTAGCGGACATTACTCCGGCGCACTCCCGTCAGGACGGCCGGGATATTGCTCCGCCAACGTCGGTGGTCAACGCGTAATTTTTCGGCTCCGACTACGCCAAGGCGTCATAATCCTATGGAATTCCTATGTCGTCCGGGGCTCGCCAGGCTGATCGCAGCCGGATGGCCTCTCCACACTATGTGGCCTCTATACGGAAGCCTTTCGTTCCGCATGGAACCGAAATCCGCTGTCGCGGTACGCGGGAGCTGGGCCAGTTCCGGCATCATGTCGGGGGGAACTCGTGACTATTCGTTCAGCCCTGGCGGAAGCGTTCTGGTTTATCGCTTACCGCTCACTCATCGCCGCGGTGATCGCGCGTGTCGTGTTGATCACGGGGGTGTTCGTGCTGGCGTTCGGCAGCCATGCCCGCGCCGCAGCTGTTCCCACCGTCACACTGCACGCGATCGCCATGTCAGTCGACCGCGACTCTGCCGCGAGCCCGGCATCCTATGAAAATCCTATGATAGTTGCCTCCGACCCGTATGGAATTCCTTTCGATCGCAGCGATAGCGTTGGAATTGCGGCGTGCATTCGCCGGTTCGGGGGCAACACATGCGTAATCGTGCGTTCGTCGTTGGTAAGGTCAGTCGCGTCCTGCTGATCAGCGCTGCGTTGGTCAGCGGCTTCGGCCTCGAGGGCCAGGCGCAGACATTCGGCGCAGTAGAAGGTCAGCTGACCAGCACGCAGGGAAAGATCAACTTTCCCTTCTTCTACGGTCGGACGGTCGGCAGCCCTTGCGATCCGTTCGTCGACTACAACTGCGAGGTCAGCGAGGGCACCCTCAAGGCCGCGCAGGAAGCGGCGGCGAAGAGCGGCAAGTGTGATCCGTACCTCGACTACAAATGTCTCGACACCTTCCTTGGCGAGAACGTTTTCACGCGCTTTTTTCGCTACTACCAGCTTGAATGGGGCAAGGCCGTTGCACCGAGCGATCCGAATGCGCCGCCGTCGGCCCGCGATGCCTCGGTCTGGCCGAAATCGCCGGTTTCGATACCGCCGATGCCTTTCGCCGACTTCCCCTATGGTGGGTCCCCTGCCATAGGGACGACCCGGCCCAACTCGGTAGACAGCCCCTTCATGGTGGCGATCGCCAATACCGGGGTCGGCAAGTGGCTGCAGGACCAGCACATCCAGATCTACGGCTGGGTCAATGCCGGCTTCAACCTGAGCACCAATCAGCTGCAGCCTGGCGGCAACAGTCCGATCGGCTACGCTTACACACCCAACACTGCCCAACTCGACCAGGCGGTCCTTTACATCGAGCGGCTCCCCGACACGGTGCAGAAGGATCATGTCGATTGGGGCTTTCGCTTGTCAGCCCTGTACGGCGAGAACTACCGCTACACCAACTCCTACGGTTTCGAGAGCTGGCAATTCAATGGGAACAACAGGGTCTATGGCTACGATTTTCCGATGCTCTATGCCGACATCTACATTCCGCAGATCTTCGAAGGCATGAATATCCGGATCGGACGCTACATTTCACCGCCCGACATCGAAGCGCAGCTGGCTCCGAACAACTACACCTATTCGCATTCGTTGACCTACACGTATGACAACTACACCAATACCGGCATCCTCCTCACGATAGCCGCGACCAAGAACTGGATGTTCCAGGTGGGAGTGAGCGACGGCACGGAGACACCCATTTGGAACGCCGGCAGGACGATGCCGAACCCGTTCCCGAATCCCCTGTATCCCGGCACCACGATGTCGGTGGATCCGGGCAACCAACCAACCCTGACCGCCTGTGTCCGCTGGACGAGCGACAGCGGCAACGATTCCATCTATCCATGCATCAACGGCATCAACAATGGAGCTTGGGGCTACAACAATCTCCAGTGGCGCGGATTGACCTACTACCACAAGTTCAACGAGTACTGGCACCTCGCCACGGAGCTGTATTTCCAATCAGAAAACGGCGTTCCCAACCTCCGGAATCCCGACGCCCTGGCGGCTGTTGCCAACGGAGGCACGCCGTTCTCGCCACAGTATGTGACATACAATCCGCCCAATCTGGCTTACTGCCCCGATGTAAATGCGCTTTCCTGCACGGCGTACTCGATCGGCGCGCTGGCTTATCTCAACTACTCTCCGGACCGATTGAACAACTTTACGGTTCGCACGGAGGTCTACGATGACCCAATGGGTTGGCGGACCGGCGTCGGCGTTCCCGTGCGCTACTACGACGCCACGCTGAGCTGGCAGCACTGGCTCTCGCCGCAAATTGTCGTCCGGCCCGAGATCTCCTATTGGCATTCCGACGGCGCCCCGGCCTTCAACGGCGGCACGAAGAACGACATGTTCATGTTCGCCATGGACGCCATCATCCACTTCTAAAGCACAATCCGCCCGGCTGGAATCAGGTGGGCGGATTGTGCCTCTCGCAACGAGCATCACCGATGCGCGCGAATCCGATCAGATGGAACCGCGCGCGGTTCCATCTGATCGGATTCCGCTCTAGCCCTTTCAGCGCCTGGGTCCGTGCATCACCCCGCTGAAGGTCCACGCTGAATCACGCGGCGGCAAATCGAGGCCTGCGCTGTGCAGGCCCGACTCGAGAAGCGGAATGCCGACGGCCGTATTGCCGGCCCGGCAGTGCTCGATTCCAGCGCGGGCGGTCACCGTTTGCGGGTCCGCCGGACGCTGCTGGTTCGTCGCGGCGAGAAAGCCTGAGAATTTGTTGGCGAGCGCCGAACAGTACTTGGCATCGGGCGACTCGGCCGACGCGAAAGTCGGCGCCGCGAACGTTACGATCGCAATCAGACAGGCATGAAGTGTCTTCATGGTTCGCTCCTTCCGGTCAGACGATCGGTCGACGTCGGAGCTGTGTAATGAGCGACAGGGCAAGACGAATTCGTCGCCCATCTGACGGGTCCGCTGCCGAAGACGGCCAGACCAACGCAAAATCCTACGCCTTTCCTATATTACTCCACGGTGCTGTGAAAACGTTACAACTACCTGACATCTCGATCGGCCATACGCCGGGTGGCGGTCAGAACCGCTGGGCGATGCCCATGTAGATCTGGTAGGGCGGCGCCGCCGGGTTCAGGCCGATATTGATGCCGACATCGAGCTGGAAGTTGGGGCGGGGCTGCCAGGCCAGGGCGAAGTCCGCGGTGTAGATGTTGGGCGCTTGCGGGTTGGTCGACCAATTCGCGTAGATCTCGGCATAGGCCGTCACGTTCTCGAAGATCGTGCGGTTGATGTTGATCAGCGCAGGAATGTTGACGCGGTAGTTGCTGTCGAACGAGTTCTTCACGATGTCCATCTCGCCCATCAGGATGGCGGTGAAGCCCAGGGGCAGCGGCACGGCCAGCGGCGCAATCAGGCCGCCCTCGATGTAGCCGTTGCCGGTGCCCGTGGGCGAGACCGGCGCCGTCGGCCACTTGGCGTAAGGAATCAGGGCGAAGGCCGGGCCGTCGCCCTCGTTGCCGAACAGGTTCCACTTGAAGCGCGTGAAGGTGTCGCCGAAGCCCTGGCTCACGCTCGAGGTGCCGGTGCTGACGCCCACCGTCCGGATGCTGTTGTAGAACGAGAAGTTCACCTCGAAGTCGACGTTGTTCAGAAGGCCGAGCTTGAAGGTCGGGTTGCCGACGGTCCAGCCGGTGATCTGGGTGTCGGCCGTCGATGTGTTGTCGTAGGTGTAGATGAAGAGGTCGCCCTCGTACTGGAAGTGCCCGGCATCCACCGTGTAGGGCACGTTCGACTTGGCCGGCCGGTCGGTGTTGAAGGCGCGCATCTTGTCGACCGGCGTCGGGTTGAACAGGTTGTACTGATCCTTGTCATCGGCGCTGGCGCCCCCAGCAGAGATGATCATCGACGCCGTCAGGCAGGTCGTCGTCAGGAGGCGTGCACGGCGCATATTCGTCCTTTCACACGGTGTGCCACGCACTGGATAAAAGAGACGGCTATAGGAAATCCATATGTGCGAATTCGAAAGTGCATAACCGCTGCATGGGCTATTCGGCCAAAACCGAGTATTTCTTGGTGTCGCTGAACGCGCCTTGACGTGAGTCAACAGTAAGAATCACGTCAGGTCGTAATCTGCGTAGTGGCCAGATCGGCTGCATTCCTATGGCGCCTCTATGCCGAGCAGCTCGTGGACGTCTCGAATTCCAATGCTCTCCTGCGCACTTATGGGGCGAGGAGATGCCACATGTTCGACCTCGTCCTGGTTCTTGCAGGCCTCTTGCTCTGCGGGTTCGTCGCCTACGAGCGCCTTCGCAACAAGGTGTGACGTTGCCGTCGCCAACGACTGGGTGCGGATTCTCCTATGAGATTCCTATGCCCATCATCCCGCGGCGCCGTCGATTTTTTATGCCCTTCGGGTCCAAGTTCATCGTGCCATGAGACCTATCCGCACCTTCTGGCGCTCGGCGAACAACCGCCAAGGAGCGCCTACAGCCGCTGGCGAATATCCGACGCCGCACGAGGTGCTGGGCGAGATCGGTCTTTTGCTGGCGATTCACCTTGCGGCGGCGTTCGCCATTGCCGCGACCTTGCGGTGGTTTGGGATCGCCTGAGCCTGGCGGCCGAAAGGAACAGACAATGCTCGACGTGATCATGATCGCGGTCGGACTGGGCACGTTCGCCCTGGCGATCGCCTATGCCTATGCCTGCGAAAAGCTGTGAGGAGCGGCCGATGCTGTTCGAATACATCCTGGGCAGCGCCGTCACGTTCGGCCTGCTGGTCTATCTCGTCTATGCCCTGCTGCGCCCGGAACGCTTCTAGTCGGCGCTTCTGAGGAACCCTCCATGACTCTCGACGGCTGGATCCAGATTGCCACCTACTGCGTGGTGATCGCCCTGCTCGTGAAGCCGCTGGGCGGCTACATGACGCGTGTCTTCCAAGGCGAACGTACCTTCCTGTCGCCGGTGCTGGGCCCGGTCGAGCGCGGTTTCTATGAGCTGAGCGGCGTCGACGAGCGGGCCGAGCAGAACTGGCTCACCTATGCCGTCAGCATGCTGCTGTTCAGCCTGGTGGGCTTCGCGAGCCTCTATGCGCTGATGCGGTTCCAGGCGCTGCTGCCCTTCAATCCGGCCAAGCAGTCGGCGGTCGAGGAAGGCCTCGCCTTCAACACGGCGATGAGCTTCACCACCAACACCAACTGGCAGTCCTATGTGCCCGAGACGACCATGAGCTACCTGGTGCAGATGGCCGGGCTCACCGTGCACAACTTTGTCTCGGCCGCGACCGGCATTGCTCTCGCCGTCGCCCTGGTGCGCGGCTTCGCCCGCCGCTCGGCGCGGGGCATCGGCAATTTCTGGGTCGATCTCACGCGCTGCACGCTTTACATCCTGCTGCCGATCTCGATCGTCGTCGGCCTGTTCTTCGTCTGGCAGGGCATGCCGCAGAATCTCGGCG
>JADHLS010000240.1 GCA_016780605.1 Reyranella sp. | reverse complement strand
GTCCGTCGCCGCCAGCTGCGCATCATCGACATCAAGAAACTCGGGCACGCTGAGGAATGATCTCAGGACGGTGATTGAGCATCGGGTTTGACGCCCTGCGCGCGCTGTGGTCGGAATGGCCGTCCTTCAGCGTGGAGCTTCAAGGTGAGCGACAAGACCTACGGTTTCGAGACCCTGTCGGTGCATGCCGGCGCCGCGCCCGATCCGGCCACTGGGGCCAGGGCACAGCCCATCTACCAGACCACGGCCTACGTCTTCGAAGATGCCGACCACGCCGCGGCGCTGTTCAACCTGCAGACCGTGGGCTTCATCTATTCGCGCCTCACCAATCCGACCAACGCCGCGCTCGAAACGCGGCTGGCAACGCTGGAAGGCGGGCGCGGCTGCACCGTCACCTCTTCCGGCCACGCCGCGCAGGTGCTGGCGCTCTTTCCGCTGATGTCGCCGGGCGCGGAGATCGTCGCCTCATCGCGCCTCTACGGCGGCTCGCTGCAACAGATGCGCAACACCTACCCGAAGTTCGGCTGGACGGCGAAGATCGTCGACGCCGACGAGCCGGACAATTTCAAACGCGCCGTGACCGCCAACACGAAAGCCTTCTTCATCGAAAGCCTGGCCAATCCTGGCGGCGTCATCAGCGACATCGAGGCGATCGCGCGCATCGCCGACGATGCCGGCGTGCCGCTGTTGGTCGACAACACGCTGGCCACGCCCTGGCTCTGCAAGCCGATCGACTATGGCGCGACGCTGATCGTGCACTCGACGACCAAGTTCTTGAGCGGCACCGGCACGTCGATGGGCGGCGCGGTCGTCGATTCGGGCAAGTTCGACTGGGCCAAGGGGGCTAAGTTCCCGAGCCTCGCCGGTCCGGAGCCGGCCTATCACGGTCTCAATTTCTTCGAGAGCTTCGGCGACATGGCCTACACCTTCCACAGCCATGCTGTCGGCCTGCGCGACCTCGGCCCCAGCCAGGCGCCGTTCAATGCCTGGCTCACCATGCTGGGCATCGAGACGCTCGGCCTGCGCATGGAACGCCACTGCGCCAACGCCCAGAAGGTCGCCGAGTATCTCGAGAAGCATCCGGCCGTGGCCTGGGTGAACTATGCCGGCCTGCCGGCCAACAAGTACCATCGCCTGGCGAAGAAGTACCTGCCCAAGGGGGCAGGCTCGATCTTCACCTTCGGCGTCAAGGGCGGCTACGAGGTCGGCGTCAAGGTCGTCGACAGCGTCGAGTTGTTCTCTCATCTCGCCAATATCGGCGATGCGAAAAGCCTGATCATCCATCCGGCATCGACGACGCACCGCCAGCTCAACGACGAGCAGCGCGTCGCCGCCGGCGCCGGCCCGGACGTGCTTCGCCTGTCGATAGGAATCGAAACGGTGGACGACATCATCGCGGATCTGGAGCAAGCACTCGAGAGGGCGACTTCCTGATGTTGAGCAAGCAAGACAACGAATTCCTGACCCGCAGCGGTCCCGGGACGCCGATGGGCGATCTGCTGCGCCGCTTCTGGATGCCGGCGCTGCTGAGCGAGGAGCTGCCAGAACGCGACGGTCCTCCCAAGAAGATCAAGATCCTCGGCGAGGACTTGCTGGCCTTCCGCGATTCCAACGGCCGAGTCGGGATCGTCGAGCCGCATTGCCCCCATCGCGGCGCCAACCTCTACTTCGGCCGCAACGAGGAATGTGGCCTGCGTTGCGCCTTTCATGGCTGGAAGTTCGACGTCGACGGCAACTGCGTCGACCTGCCGACCTCGCCCCCGGAGTCGACGTACAAGGATACGATCAAGCTGCTCGCCTATCCCACGCGCGAATGGGGCGACATGATCTGGGTCTATATGGGCCCACACGAAAAGATGCCCGAGCTGCCGCAGCTCGAGATGGGACTGGTGCCCTCCTCGCAGCGCTACGTCAGCAAGAAGTGGCAGGACTGCAACTGGGTCCAGAGCCTGGAAGGCGGCATCGACACTGCACACTTCTCCTTCCTGCACGCCGTGCTGACCAAGGACGAGAAGGAGGCGCTGGCGATCTACAGCCGCTCGGCGGCGCTGGGCGACCAGTCCAAGCCCGACGATCGGGTGCGCTGGATCCGCAACGATCCGCGGCCCAAGTTCAGCATCGTGGCCCACGATGCCGGCCTGGTGATCGGCGGCGCCCGCAAGACCGACGGGCCCGAGCTCTACTGGCGCATCGCCCAGTTCCTGATGCCCAACCACGCCTTCGCGCCGGCCGCCATGCCGGGCGAGGTCTATTACGGCCAGGCCTGGGTGCCGGTGAGCGATACCGACTGCTGGATCTATACCTACAGCTGGCGACCCGACCGTGCCTTCACCAACGCCGAGCGCGCGCAATTCGATGGCGGCTTCGGTGTGCACAGCCACGTCGACGACGACTACGTGCCGCTGCGCAACCTGAAGAACGAATACCTGATCGACCGCAAGGCGCAGAAGCATCAGAGCTTCACCGGCATCACCGGTGTCTCGGAGCAGGATTCGGCCATCCAGGACAGCCAGGGTCCGATCCAGGATCGCACCCGGGAGCATCTCGGGCCAACCGACCTTGGCATCGTCGAGTTCCGCAAGCTCGTGATCGGAGCGGCGCGCGCCCTCGCCCAAGGCAGCGAGCCGAGATCGGCGCAGGCCGCGAACAGATACGCCGTTCGATCCGGTGCCTGGGTCGCGGATCCGCACAAGGATCTCGCTGCAGTCATGACCGAGCGTTTCGGCCACCGGCACGGTTATGTCGGTGCCGAGTACGGTCTGGGAGAATAGTTAGACCAACCCGGCCCGCTGCTTTATCGTCCGCGCGCTGAGACTGAGACTGCGGGAGACTTCACAGTGACCGTCAAAATCTATGGCCCCACGGCTTCACGGGCGGCACGTGCGCTGTGGATCGTGCACGAGCTCGGCATTCCCTTCGAGCACGTCGCCATGGAGATGAAGGACCTCAAGAACGCCGACTACCTGAAGGTCAATCCCAACGGGAAGGTGCCCGCACTGGTCGACGGCGACTTCAAGCTCTTCGAATCGATGGCGATCAACCTCTATCTCGCCGCCAAGCACGGCAAGGCCGGCTTCTTCCCGGCGAGTCTGGAGGATCAGGCGATCTGCCATCAATGGAGCTTCTGGGGCATGACCGAGGTCGAGCGCCCGCTGCTCACCATCCTGATCGACATGTTCATGACGGCGCCGGACAAGCGCAAACCGGAGGTCGTCGCCGAGGCGCAGAAGACGTTGCCCAAGCCGTTCGGCGTGCTGAACGGCGCGCTGGAGGGACGCGAGTATCTGCTGGGCTCGACCTTCACCGTCGCCGACCTCAACCTCGCCTCGATCTGCAGCTGGTCGCGGCCGATCAAGTTCGACTTCGGCCCCTTCCCCAACGTCGGCGCCTGGCTCGACCGCTGCCTGTCACGGCCGGCCTACAAGGCGGCGCGCTCGACGAAGTAGCTATCGCTACTCGGCCGGAGCCGGCTGCGGCGGGGCGCCGGCGACAGTGAGCCGGCGCTCGCGTCCGGGCAGCAGCAAGGCCACCAGGGTGATGACGACGGCGACGCCGGACAGGCTCAGGAACAGGAGCTCGAGGCTGCCGGTCGCCTCGCGCACCCAGGCGATCAGCAGGATGGCGAGCGGGCTCGCCCCCAGCGCGACGACGAACTTCGCCCCGAAGCCCAGGCCGTGATAGCGACTGGGCGTGTAGCGCGCGATCAGGATGTTCTCAACCGGCCCCGAGGCCGAGCTCAGCACCGCCGAGGCGATGGCACCCAGGAGCGCCACGTAGCCGTTGCCCATGGCCAGCGCCAGCATCGCCAGGACCTGCAACGCGGAGGCCAGGACGTAAGTCGACTTCAGGGGATAGCGGTCGATGATCCTGCGGCCCATCGCATACTGCGCAAAGCCCGACACGACATAGATCATCGAGGTGGCGAGCCCGACCCACAGGACGGTCTTGGTGGCGATGCCCACTGAACCCAGCAGCGCGCGCAAGCTCTCGATCTCGCTCGCGAGCTTCGTTTCGAACACCAGCGCCGCGCCGAACATGACGGCAGACCAGAGCACGCCTTCCAGCGCCATGGTGACGGAGAGCACCGAGAAGACACGCCAGAAATCGCGCTTGCCCGGCTGTGCACCCGCGCTTGCGGGCATCGGCCGGTCACCGACCTTGCCGCGCCGGATCTGCCAGGCGAGCACGACGCCCGCGACGACACAAACGATGCCGGGCACGATGAAGGCGGCGCGCCAAGAGGCCAGGGTAATCAGGAGGCCGGGCACGATGCCGTAGAGCGCCAGGCCGGCGCTGCCCCACAGGCCGTTCACGCCCATGGCATGGCCCTGCTCCTTGGCCGTGCGGATGATCCAGCCGATGCCGACCGAATGGTAGATCGCGCCGAATATGCCGAGCCCGCAAAGCGTCAGCATCAGCGCGGAGGTGTCGCCGGTCGGCACCAGGCCGCAAGCGATCGACGACAGGCCGAGACCCACGAACATCACCACCATCATGGGCGGCGCGCCGAAGCGGTCGGACGCCCAGCCGGCCGGGAGCGACACGATACCGAGCAGGATCGCCGACGGTGCGTAGAGCTCGAGCAGGCGCTCGGCCGGCAGGTCCCAGGCGACCGCCAGGGTCAGCACGATCACCGCATAGAACGCGGTCATCATGTGCATCAGGGCGTGGCCGATCGAGGAAAAGACCAGGACCCGCTTGCCCATCTGCGCCATCTGGGCAGGTGGCGGCTCGGCGGCGACTATTGTCATGGCGCCTGTATCGGGCCCGGACGGAACCGGCGCAAGCCGGCTTGCGGCAACGCTGCCATTCGCGCTAAAGCCCCCTTTGCCGCGGAACTCCCGCGGCCCGGTCGGGGCGTAGCGCAGTCTGGTAGCGCATCAGTCTGGGGGACTGGGGGTCGTCGGTTCAAATCCGGCCGCCCCGACCATTCAAACCTCGAGAAACTCGGCTATCGCTCCATCTGTCGGCCACAGTTAGGACCGCACCGACGCTGCCGGCATGGCTGCATCAAGGGCGCCTAGGACAGCCCCATGTTTCTGTATTGGTCCAGCCGCCAAGCGTATTTCTTTTCCAAATCAGCGCCCGCCGAAGCCGGGTCGGTCACGTTATAGGCCGCATCGACTGCAATTTGCGGCAGCACGTAGTCAAGAAAAGTGCCGGTGAGCAATTCCGCCCGCGGATCGAACGATATCGCCGACCTGGTATATACATCGGCCATGCGCCCGAACACCCTTCTGGAAAGAGAACCTTGATCCCCTGGAAGCCTGAGGCGTCCATTCCCATCTCGACGATATCGTCATCGTTGCCCGGTGCTCCCAACGCCCAGCGGTAAAAGCCGGGATTGCAGAACCCGGAAGAGTGATTGGCGGTGTTTGCAGCGGAAAGCTTATCGATGTGCTCTCCGCGCAAGGGATGCGGCGCGGGTGGAGCGACAGCTGCCGCCTCGACCACGGCGTCGCCGATTACGATCGCGGCAAAGATTTGTAGTGGCCGGAGCGCGGTTTCCATCAACCGTTCGGCGTTCGTGTAGTTCGGCACTATCCTCATGATTTCGAGTGCAAGCCGGCGCACGATCTCGTCTTGGACCTTGAGCCGTCGCGTCAGCCGCGCCAATTGTCGGCGCTCCTGCTCGATGAACTGGTCCCGATACTGCCCCTCCACCTTGGAATAGTGGTCAATCGTCTCCTGATTCCAGCGCAGCAGAAGGCCATTGCTGTCGACGATAACTCGCCGGTCAATCTTCTGCAGACCGGCCAAGAGCGCTGCGGCTTGCTCTTCTCGAAATCGCCACGGAGCTTCTTCATCCAACGGAAGGAGATAGACGCTGCTCAGGCAGATTTCCTTGATCTTTGCGAGCGCGACGTCGGATAGCTCCATTCCGGAAAGATCGAAAAACCACCAGTCGCGGACTGGCTCGGGGAGCTGCTCCTTATCAAAGACGATCGGCAGGATGATGAGATCGTGCTTCTGATCCCTGCGGGCAACCGCGTAGGCGAATTCGCGCGCAACCCACTCGGAAGCGTTCGAATTGGCAGTCAAAAGCTGGATCAGCACCTCAGCGTCGCCGATTCGCTGCGGAATGGCAGCGGACAACTGTTGTCCCGCGAGAGAGAATTCATCTTCGCGATGGACCTGGAAACCTGATTCTGCGAGAGCGGCGGAAATGCGCTCCGCGAGGTCCTTGTCGCGAAAGCTGTACGAGACAAAGACACGCGGGCCGTAGTTCCGCAATGCAAAGCTGCTCATTCGTCAACCCCCTTGGTGGCCGTCTGAGTGCGCTGCACATCGCCCAACTCCGCTTCTCGACCGCAGTCCAGAAGCCGTGGGCCTTGCTCCAGTGACACTACTCTACTCCAAGCAATGTCGAGATCTAAGACGATTGGTATACCCCCGCTCGACAGCCCGTCGATTTCAGAATCAGGATGCTCGAAGTGCCGCAACGCCGCCTCGGGCTGTGCCCAGATGTGCACCCATCGCGCGGTGCCCTGCAGCTCGGCCGTGCTAGCATCACGTGCAATGCGTCGAGCCTTGGCCTTCATCTTCTTCACGGTCATGCTCGACTGCCTGGCGCTGGGGATCATGCTTCCGGTCCTGCCGACCATCGTGCTCGGCTTCCTGCACGGCGACACCGCGGGTGCGGCCGAAGTGTTCGGCGTGTTCGCCACTGTCTGGGGCCTGATGCAGTTCCTGAGCTCGCCGCTGCTCGGCGTGCTGTCTGACCGCTTCGGTCGCCGGCCGATCATCCTGATCTCGTGCACCGGGCTTGGCCTCGATTACATCTTCATGGCGATCGCGCCGTCGCTCACCCTGCTGCTGATCGGCCGCATCATCTCCGGCATCACCGCCGCCACGATCGCCACCGCGTTCGCCTACATCGCCGATGTGACGACGCCGGACGAGCGCGCCAAGTCGTTCGGCATCATCGGCATGGGCTTCGGCGTCGGCTTCGTGCTGGGCCCGGCGCTCGGCGGCCTGCTGGGCGGCCTCGAGCCGCGCCTGCCGTTCTGGGTCGCGGCCGCCGCCAGCCTGCTCAATGCCGCTTTCGGCTGGTTCGTGCTGCCGGAATCGCTGCCGCCGGAACGCCGCATGGCGTTCGCCTGGAAGCGGGCCAATCCGGTGGGCGCGCTCAGGCTGTTGCTGTCGCATCGCCAGCTCACGGGGCTTGCGGCCATCGACTTCATCGTCAACGTCGCCCATCAGGTGCTGCCGGCGGTCTTCGTGCTCTATGCCGGCTATCGCTACGGCTGGAACGAGACCACGGTCGGTCTCACCCTGGCCTTCGTCGGCGTCAGCACCGGCATCGTCTCCGGCTTCGTCGTCGGCCCCGCCGTAAAGTGGCTCGGCACGCGGCGCGCCCTGCTGGCGGGCCTCACCTTCGGCATTCTCGGCATGATGATCTACGGCCTGGCACCGACCGGCCCGTGGTTCTGGGTCGGCGTGCC
>JADHLS010000239.1 GCA_016780605.1 Reyranella sp. | reverse complement strand
AGCGGAACTCGAAGTGCGGCGCGAACCAGTCGGGCGAGAAGCGATAGCCCGCCTCCGAAAGGTCGGCCAGCACGTCGGAGAAATCTTGCCAGACGAAGTGCGGCAGCATGAAGTCGTCGTGCAGCCGCGTGCCCCAGCGCGTCAGCGTGCGCTCATAGGGCCGGTCCCAGAACTTGGCCACAAGACCGCGCAGCAGCGCCTGCTGGGCCACGCTCATGCGCCAGTGCGGCGGCATCTCGAAGGCGCGCAGCTCCAGCAATCCGCGCCGGCCCGCCGCGGAATCGGGCGTGAACAGCTTGTCGATGCAGAACTCGGTGCGATGGGTGTTGCCCGTCGCATCGACTAGCAGGTTGCGGAAAATGCGGTCGACCAGCCAGGGCGGCGCCGGCTTGCCCGGCTCGATCTGGCGGAAGGCGATCTCGAGCTCGTGCAGGGCATCGTTGCGCGCCTCGTCGACGCGCGGATGCTGGCTGGTCGGGCCGATGAACAGGCCGGAGAACAGGTAGGAGAGCGACGGATGATTGATCCAGTAGCCGAGCAGGCTCTTCAACAGGTCGGGCCGGCGCAGCAGCGGCGATTCGGCCGCTGACGTTCCACCCAGGGTGACGTGATTGCCGCCGCCCGTGCCGGTGTGGCGGCCATCGATCATGAATTTCTGCGCGCCCAGTCGCGTGTTGCGAGCTTCCTCGTAGACGATCTCGGTCTTGTCGACGATCTCGCGCCAGTTGGCCGACGGGTGGATGTTGACCTCGATGACACCGGGATCGGGCGTGACGCTGAAATGCAGCAGGCGCGGATCGGAGCCGGGCGGCGGGTAACCCTCGATGAACACCGGCTGGCCAAGCTCCTCGGCGGTGTCCTCGACCGCCGTGACGAGGTCGAGATAGTCCTCGGTGCGCTCGGTCGGCGGCATGAAGACGAAGAGATGGCCGTCGCGCGGCTCGAAGGAAATCGCCGTTCGCACGATGTTTCCGGCCGACTGTCCGACGCCGGGACGCAGCCCGAGGTCGGGCGCCAGCGCCCGCCGCCACGCCTCGCGGCGGGCTTCGCCGTCGCCGTTGGTGTCGTTGCTGCGGCCCCGCTCCTGGCGCCGCAGCACCGGTGCGCGGCGGAAGGCTTCGAGCGGCGGCAGATCGGGATGCGACACCATGGGGTCGGGCTCGACCATGGAGTCGATGTCCGCCGGGGCCGCCCACGGCAGTGAATCGAGCGGCAGGCGATAGCCGAGCGGCGAATCGCCGGGGATCAGGTAGCACTTCTCGGTGCGCAGGAACCACGGCCCGCTGCGCCAGCGGCCACGACCGTTGTGTTCGCGCTGGATGGGCAGGACGGTACCGACGGCGCTCTCCAGTCCCTTCTCAAACACGCGCGCCAGCCGCTCGCGTTCCATTGGGTCCTTCACCTTGGCTTCGTCGACCGTGACGTTGCTCGGCAATCGCCGCTCGCGCCACAGGTAGTACCAGGTGTCCTCGAAGGCCCCGAAGAGATAGCCGGGGTCGAGCTGCAGGCGCTGGGCGAAGGCGAGGGCAAAGCGATGCGCCAGCTCCGGTGTGGCGCCGGTCGGCTTGTCTTCGAGCGCATAGAGGTGCTGGTCGCGCCAGATCGCCTCGCCGTCCTTGCGCCAGTGGCAGGTGAGCGCCCAGCGCGGCAGCTGTTCGCCGGGATACCATTTGCCCTGGCCGAAATGCAGCAGCGGGCCCGCGGCAAAGCGGTCGGCGAGCTTGCGGAACAGCACGCCCGCCTTGCGGCGCTTCTCCGGGCCGAGCGCCAGCGTGTTCCATTCCGCGCCATCCATGTCGTCGACCGACACGAAGGTCGGCTCGCCGCCCATGGTGAGCCTGAGGTCGTGCTTGCCGATATCGCGCTCGATCGTCTCGCCGACGTCGAGCAGGCCGGCCCATTGCTTGTCGTCGTAAGGCTTGGTGGTGCGCGGCGTCTCGCGCACGCGCGTCACCTTCATATCGTAGGAGAACTCGACCTTGCTTTCGTCGACGCCGCCTTCGATCGGCGCTGCGCTCGACGGCTCGGGCGTGCAGGCGAGCGGGATGTGGCCCTCGCCGGTCAGCAGGCCCGAGGTCGGATCGAGTCCGATCCACCCGGCACCCGGCAGGTAGACCTCGCACCAGGCGTGGAGGTCGGTGAAGTCGTGCGTCGGCCCTTCCGGTCCTTCGAGCGGCTTCTCGTCGGGCATGAGCTGGATCAGGTAGCCCGAGGCAAAGCGCGCGGCGAAGCCGAGATGGCGCAGGATGGTGACCAGCAACCAGCCGGTGTCGCGGCACGATCCCTTGGCCAGCCCGAGCGTCTCCTCGCAGGTCTGCACGCCCGGCTCCAGGCGGACGATGTAGCCGATCTCCTTCTGCAGGCGCGCGTTCAGCCCGACGAGGAAATCGACCGTGCGCTGCTTGCTGCGATCGACCTTGGCGAGCCAGGCCTTCAACAGCGGTCCGGCGGGCTCGAGCTTGCGGAAGGGAGCGATCTCCTCGGCCAGCGAGGGATCGTAGGCGAACGGCCATTGCTCGGCGTCGGGTTCGAGGAAGAAGTCGAACGGATTGATCACCGTCATGTCGGCGACCAGGTCGACCACAACCTCGAACCTGTCGGTCTTCTCGGGGAACACCAGCCGCGCCAGGTGATTGCCCTGCGGGTCCTGTTGCCAGTTGATGAAGTGCTGCTTGGGCTCGACCCTGAGCGAGTAGGACAGGACAGCCGTGCGCGAATGCGGCGCCGGGCGCAGGCGCACGACCTGCGGGCCAAGCGCCACCAGCCGGTCGTACTTGTAGGTCGTCCGATGATGCAGCGCGACGTGTATGCTCATGCCGGCCCGCCAATTCCGCTCTACAGGTACACTTAGCAAGTGACATGCCAGCGTCAAACGTCTGAAGTTATGCCATGACCAATTACTTCGACCTCACGGGCAAGGTTGCCCTGGTGACCGGCGGCAGCCGCGGGCTGGGCTATCAGATGGTCAGGGCCTTCGCCGCCCAGGGGGCCGATATCTTCGTCACCAGCCGCAAGATCGAGGCTTGCGACAAGGTCGCGGCCGAGGTCCGTGCGATGGGCCGCCGGGCGGGGACCTACGCCTGCAACGTCGCCAACTGGCAGGAGCTCGACGGGCTGGTCGATGCGGCCTATGCAGCCTTCGGCAAGGTCGACATCCTGGTGAACAATGCCGGGTCCTCGCCGCTGGCGCCGTCGTCGCTGGAGACGCCCGAGCAGCTGTTCGACCGCATCGTGTCGCTGAACTTCAAGGGTCCGTTCCGCCTGATGTCGCTGGTCGGCAGCCGCATGGCAGAGGGCGAGGGTGGCTCGATCATCAACATCTCCAGCGCCGGGGCGCTCCGGCCCCGACCGCAGATCGCGCCCTATGCCGGCGCCAAAGCCGCACTCAATGCCATCACCGAAGCCTTCGCCTTCGAGTATGGCCCCAAGGTGCGGGTCAACACCATCTCGCCGGGCCGCTTCCTGACCGACGTTTCGAAAGCGTGGAGCGAGGAGCACAAGCTCAATTCGACGGCAGCGCTCAAGCGCAGCGGCCGGCCGGAGGAGATCGTGACGGCCGCGCTCTATCTCGCCTCTAGAAAATCGAGTTTCACCACCGGATCCGTGGTCCGGGTTGACGGAGGAATCGCCTGATGAAGATGAAAGCTGCCGTGCTCACGGTCTGCGGCGCACCGCGTCCATTCGCCAAGTCGAAGCCCATCCAGATCGCCGAAGTCGATCTCGATCCGCCCGGCGAGGGCGAGGTGCTGGTCAAGGTCGGCGGCGGCGGGCTCTGCCATTCCGATCTGTCGCTGGTGAATGGCGATCGGCCGCGGCCGGTGCCGATCGTGCTGGGCCACGAAGGCGCCGGTGAGATCGTCGAGGTCGGCGCGGGCGTGCATGACGTCAAGAAGGGCGACCATGTCTGCTTCACTTTCAATGTGAGCTGCGGCCGCTGCCGGCGCTGCCTCGAGGGCCGGCCTTATATCTGCGAGCGCTCGGTGAGCCCGCGCGCGGCGGGCCAACTGCTGTCGGGGCATCATCGGCTGCATCTCGACGGCAAGCCGGTGAATCATCAGTCCGGCGTCTCCTGCTATGCCGAGTACGCCGTGGTGGATCGCGGCTCGGTCGTGGTGATCGATCCCAGCCTGCCGCTCGACGTGGCCGCGCTGTTCGGCTGCGCCGTCGTCACCGGCGTCGGCGCCGTGGTGAACACCGCGCAAATCCGGCCGGGCAGCACGGTGGCCGTGGTCGGCCTGGGCGGCGTGGGGCTGAGCGGCTTAATGGGCGCGGTGCTGGGCGGCGCCAGCCAGATCGTCGCCATCGACCTCAGCGACGAGAAGCTGGGCCTCGCGCGCCAGCTCGGCGCCACGCATACGGTCAATGCCAAGGACGCCGACCACGTGAAGCAGGTGCGCGATCTCACCAATGGCGGCGTCGACTATGCCTTCGACCTCGCCGGCACCATCAAGGCGATGGAGACGGCCTATCTGGTGACGCGCTGGGGCGGCACGACGGTGACGGCCGGCCTGTCGCCGATCAGCGCCGACTTCTCCTTCAAGCAGAGCGTGCTGGTAAGCGAGGAGAAGACCATCAAGGGCAGCTACATGGGCAGCTGCGTGCCGGTGCGCGACATCCCGCGTTTCATCTCGCTCTACCAGCAGGGCAAGCTGCCGGTCGACCGCATGATGAGCCAGCGCATCGGTTTCGAGGAGGTCAATGCCGGCTTCGACAAGCTCCAGGATGTGGCCACCGTCCGCCAGGTGCTGGTCCCGCACGGATGATCGGCAATCTGCTGCTGGCCGGCGTGATGGTGGCACTCACCGTCATCATCCATTTCGCCGGACTGCTCATCCTGATGTGGCTCCTGCGCGCCAGGGGCCATCGCTTCCGGGCGCATGAAAGCGCGATCGGCCAGGGTGCCGCCATCGTGTTCGTCGTGCTGGGGCTGGTCGCCATCCACACCGTCGAGATCTGGATCTACGCCGTCGTCTACTACGCACTGGCGGCGCTGCCCGACTTCGAGCAGGCGCTCTATTTTTCCACGACCAGCTTCACCACCATCGGCTACGGCGACGTGGTCCTCGACAGCAAGTGGCGCCTGTTCGGCGCCATCGAGGGCGCCAACGGGCTGCTGCTGTTCGGCTGGTCCACCGCCTTCCTGTTCTCCGTCACCGCGCGCCTGCGCACCCTCGAGCACGATTGGCTCGAGCGCCCGGACACTCGGCCATGATCACGGTAGACGTCGAAAGCCCGCTGCAGGATGACGTCCGCGAGCTGATCAAGGAGCTGAATGCCACGCTGCTCGAGCTGACGCCGCCGGAGTTCGTCTTCCACATGACGGCCGAGCAGATGGCCGAGCCCGATACGACGGTGTTCATCGCTCGCGACGACGGCAAGGCCGTGGCCTGCGGTGCCCTGAAGCGCCATGCCGACGGCATCGGCGAGGTCAAGCGCATGTACACGCGACCCTCGCATCGCGGCCGCAAGATCGGCGCCATGATCGTCGAGCAGGTCGTGGCATTGGCGCGTCGGGAAGGATTCAAGCGCCTGGTGCTGGAGACCGGCGATCGGCATCCGGCGGCCTGGACCGTCTACGAGCGCGCCGGGTTCACGCGCTGCGGGCCGGTGCTCGACTATCCCGATTCCAAATGGTCGGTGTTCTACGCGAAGGACCTCACTCCATCCGGGCGCCGCTCGCCTTGATAATGGGCGCCCAGCGCTCGCGCTCGGCGCTGAAGTAAGCGGCGGACTTCGCGGCATCGGCATCGGCCACCGGCTCGATCGCTAGTGCCCGCAGATCGGCCTGCAGCTTGTGGTCAGCCATGATGCGGCGCGTGGCGTCGGCGATGATGGTCACGACCTCGGTTGGCGTTCCCGCCGGCAGTCCGACCGGATTGACGGTCGAGACGACGACGTCGGGCAGGCCGCACTCGGCGGTGGTCGGCAGATCGGGCAGCGCCGCGGTGCGCTTCTTGGCGCAGACCGCAAGGTATCGCAGCTTGCCGGCTTGCTGGTGGCCGAGCGTCGTGCCGATGGTGTCGAACAGCCAGTCGACCTCGCCCGACAGCGCCGCCTGGACGGCGGGATTGTTGCCCTTGTAGGGCACGTGCAGCGACACCAGCCCGCCGGCCTTGAGCTTGAAGAGCTCGGCGCCGAGATGCCCGACGCTGCCCATGCCGGAGGAGGCATAGCGGTACTTGTCCGGATTGGCTTTCAGGAGCGCCACGAACTCCGGCAGCGTCTTTGCCGGCAGCCGGGGATTGCACGAGATCACCATGGGAACGAAGCCGATGATGAACAGCGTGAAGTCCTTCGCCGGATCGTACGGCGCCTGCGGCATCAGCAGCGGGCCGGTGACCTGCGTGGAGGAGGAGCCCAGCAGCAGCGTGTAGCCGTCAGGCTTCGACTTCGCCACGAGATCGGCGCCCACCACGCCGCCGGCACCCGCCTTGTTGTCGATCACCACCGGTTGACCGAGCAATGCCGCCAGTCGCTCGCCGTACAGTCGCCCCATCATGTCGGTCGGTCCGCCGGGCGGGAAAGGGATCACCAGCCGGATCGGACGCGAAGGATATTGCCCCTGCGCCCTCACGGCGGGCGCGACGACACCCACTGCACCCATGCCACCGAGGAACCTGCGCCGCTGCATGGCGCGATCCTAAAGAAAAACGGCGGGCAATACTGCCCGCCGTTCTCCTGCGAAATGCTCAGCCGCTACGGCCGGATGGTCAGCGAGAAGCCTGGGGTCGGCGGGTAGGCGTCATAGACCACCGGCGGCGGCTGGTAGCCGTAGTTGTATGGTGTCGCGTAGACCACCGGCGGCTCCCGGTAATGGTAGCCGTAGTACCGGTCGTTATAGCTGTGCCAGCGCTCGTCGTAGTGCCAGCGACCGTCGCCGTACCAGGCGGCGCTCGCGGAGCCGGCGAGGGCGAACACGCCGGCCACAACGCCGGCGGCCAGCCCGATCACGTTCCTGATCGTCATGATTGCCTCCTTGAGGTTAACCCTGGTTGCCCGCACGCTGCGGCGTGTAGCGCTCGAACACCGTGTCGGCGTTCTTCTTCTGCTCAGGCGACATGCTGTCGTAGAGCGACTTGAAGGCCGAGGTCAGGTGCTTCAGGCCATCCAGACGGGCCTCGGTGAATTCCTGATAGGTCTTCAGGTCGTCGACCGCCGTGGTCTTCTCGGGCGGGATCTTGCGCTTCTCGGCCACCAGCTTCTCCATGCGGCTGGCGTTATCGCGCATCGCCTGGGCCACGCCCTGCCACTTCTTTTCCTGGTCGGGCGTGATCTTCAGCGCGGCCTTCAGCGTCTCGATGCGCTGCTCGACCGTCTCGGGCCTGTTGGAGGTCGCAGCCTCGGCGGCGGGCGGCTTGGCGGCCTGCTCCTTGGTCTGCGCCAGGACTGGTGTCGCGAACAGCGCCGCGCCGGCCACGATCGCCACCGGGCGGCTCAGCTTGATCAACAGAG
>JADHLS010000238.1 GCA_016780605.1 Reyranella sp. | reverse complement strand
ATTGAGTCCCCCCTTCGAATTCGTCGTACTCGGAATGCGGCGTAAACTCCTCCGTCCCGCATCGACGGTCAAGCACGACGCGTTCTGGTAGATACACACCATGCGATTTCTGTTCGCCCTGGCGGCGCTCCTGCTCTCCTTCCCGGCCTCGGCCCAGTTGGTGGTGCCGCTCACCACGCCCGACGGCCGGGTCGCCTGCACCCAGGGCATGACCGGCGTCGGCCGGCCGCCCGACTGGCAGGCCGTGGCCGATCCCGACGCGCCCGATGGCTGGGCCCTGGCCGAGCTGGCGCGCGATCCGGCAGACCTGCGCTTTCCCTTCTGCATCTCCCAGCAGGCGATCGTCCGCGACATCGACGCCACTCTGCGTTTCAAGCCGGTGAGCGGCGTCCGCGCCCAGGTCGGCGGCCTGATGTTCCGGGCGCAGAGCGCCGACGACTACTACGTCGTGCGGGCCAATTCTCTGGACAACTCGGTCCGTCTCTATCGCGTGGAGAAGGGCAAACGCAGCCAGCTCGGAGCCAAGGAGGCGCCGCTGGAGGCGGGCAAATGGCACTCGCTGAGACTGATTGCCTCCAACGAGCGCTTCGAGGTGGCGCTCGACGGCAAGACGCTGTTCGAGGTCAACGACCGCAGCCTGCCGCAGCCCGGCGCCATGGGCGTCTGGAGCCAGGCCGACAGCGTAACCCACTACGGCTCGCTGCTGGTCGGTCCGGTGATGCGCTGAAGCCCTACAAGCCGGCAGACGGCGTGCAGGTCGTGCACCACCAGCGTGCACAGCCCCTCGATCTCCTCGGTCGGCGCGATGAGGTCGGGAACCATCACCGTCATCATCCCCGCGGCGGAGGCCGATCGCACGCCGTTGTGCGAATCCTCGAGCGCCAGGCAAAGC
Source organism: Reyranella sp. (assembly GCA_016780605.1). Taxonomy (GTDB): domain Bacteria; phylum Pseudomonadota; class Alphaproteobacteria; order Reyranellales; family Reyranellaceae; genus Reyranella. The sequence goes on along the minus strand of JADHLS010000238.1, from coordinate 6,636 downwards.
TCCGGGGCGATACCCAGCCGGCCCGCGGCCTTCAGGAACGGATCAGGGGACGGCTTGCCGCTGGCGTAGTCGCCATGCGCGATGATGCCGTGAAAGCGATCGACCAGCTTGAGCGCCTCGAGATTGCGCTGGACCGTGGCATGCGTGGACGACGTCGCGATCGCCCGCGGCAGGCCGAGCTCGTCCAACAGGTCGAGGAGCTCGGCGGCGCCGGGCTTCAACGGCAGCCCAGCGGCGGCGAGCGCGAGAAAATGACGTCCCCACGCAGCAACCAGAGCGTCGAGAGGATAGTCGGCGCCATAGTGCTCGATCAGGAAGCGATGGTTGACCTCGCGCGATCTGCCGATGAGCTGGAGGAAGACGTCGTGGCTCATCTCGCATCCGACCTCGCGCGCGGCGGTCAGGATTGCTTCGCCGTAGAGCCGTTCGCTGTCGAACAGCAGGCCGTCCATGTCGAAGATGACGGCGGCGGGCGGTCGCGGCAGTGTCATCGGGCGTCCTGCCGCGCCTCGATCAGCGCCCTGGCCAGCTCGACGAAGCCATCGCCGGAGCGCGCCGTGGTGACCCAGCGCGGCAGGTGATCCATGTCTTCGGCGAAGTCGCGCACATTGGCCACGCCGACAGCGTTGGGGAAGAAGCCGAACATCGGCTCGTCGTTGGGCGAATCGCCGGAGAAGATGTAACGCTCGCGCGTCTTTTCGAGGTCGATGCCGAACAGCTCGTCCATCATCCGGCGGCTGGTGGTGAGCTTGTCGAAGTCGCCGAACCAGCCGTTCACGTGGATCGAGCTCACCTTGGCGTTCGCGCCGTGCCTCTCGAAAATGCCGACGATGCGCAGGATGTCGTCGTGCGACAGCGGCGGCACGTCTTCGCAGAAGTCGATGGCGAGATCGGCGGCGCGGTAGGGCTGGTCGGAGGCGATGGCTGCCCCTGGCACCTCGCGCAGCACCTCGGCGCGCACTGTCTCCAGCCGCCGCCGGCCCTCGGCGCGCTCGGCGTCGCTCTGGACGAACCGCGTCCGGAGCTTGCGCGCGCCCTCGTCATGCCACATCCAAAAGGCACCGTTCTCGCCAACCACGGCGTCGACCGGCCAGAACCGGGCGATCAGGTCGCACCAGCCCGCCGGCCGCCCGGTCACGGGAATCACGCGGAATCCGGCCTTTTTCAGCGCCTCCATGGCGCCATAGGCCTCACCGGTCAGACGGGAGCGGGTCGAGACGGTCTCGTCGATGTCGGTCAGCACGCCTTCGATGGCGGCCAGGGTCTCGCGCGGACACTGGGCCAGCGGCGTCATGGTCTCTTTCATGGCGACACTTCTTAACATGGCGCCGCCGGCCCATCGGGGCTAAAAGCCCGGCCATGCTTCCCCGCTACACCCGGCCGCAGATGGCGGCCATCTGGGCGCCCGAGAACCGCTTCCGCATCTGGTTCGAGATCGAGGCCCACGCTTGCGATGCCATAGCCGAGCTCGGGATCATCCCCAAGGACGCTGCCAAGGCGATCTGGGAGGGCGGCAAGAAGGCGATGGCCGCCCTGCAGTCCGATCCGAAGGGCAATGTCGAGAAGATCGACGCCATCGAGCGGGTGACCAAGCACGACGTGATCGCCTTCACGACCTGGCTGGGCGAGTTCATCGGGCCCGAGTCACGCTTCGTTCACCAGGGCCTGACCTCGTCCGACGTCCTCGACACGACCTTCGCCGTGCAGCTCACCGAGGCGACGGACATCCTGCTGGCCGACGTCGACCGGCTGCTGGCGGCGCTGAAGAAGCGCGCGCTGGAGCACAAGAACACCCCGACCATCGGCCGCAGCCACGGCATCCATGCCGAGCCCACGACCTTCGGCGTAAAGCTTGCCGGCCACTACGCGGCCTTCGCGCGCAACCGCGCCCGGCTGGTGGCGGCGCGCGCCGAGATCGGCACCTGCGCCATCTCCGGCGCCATCGGCACCTTCGCCAACATCGATCCGCGGGTCGAGGAGCATGTGGCGAAGAAGCTCGGCCTCAGCATCGAGCCGGTATCGACCCAGGTCATCCCGCGCGACCGGCATGCCATATTCTTCTCGACCCTGGCCGTCACCGCCGCCTCGATCGAGAACCTTGCCACCGAGATCCGCCATTTGCAGCGCACCGAGGTGCGCGAGGCCGAGGAGTTCTTCTCCGCCGGACAGAAGGGCAGCTCGGCGATGCCGCACAAGCGCAATCCGGTGCTGACCGAGAACCTGACGGGCCTCGCCCGCGTGATACGCAGCGCCGTCATCCCGGCGCTGGAGAACGTCACGCTGTGGCACGAACGGGATATCTCGCACTCGTCGGCCGAGCGCTACATCGCGCCCGATGCCACGGTGACGCTCGATTTCGCGCTCAACCGAGCCGCGTCGGTGGTCGACCAGCTACTGGTCTATCCCGAGCGCATGAAGGGCAACCTCGATTCATTAGGTGGCCTCGTCTTCTCCCAGCGCGTCCTGCTGGCGCTCACCCAGAAGGGCATGAGCCGCGAAGACTCCTATGCCGCCGTCCAGCGCAACGCCATGGAAGCCTGGCGCGGCAACGCCTCGTTCCTGGCGCTCGCCCGCGCCGACAAGGACATCCGCCAGTTCCTGTCGGACGACGAGCTCGTGGCGCTGTTCGACATGGGCTATCACACCAAGCACGTCGACACGATCTTCAAGCGCGTGTTTGGCTGACGGGAGCGCGGGCCTCAGGCCCTCGCTCCCACGAACTACCAGGACTTGGCCGCCGCGGCGGGCTGTCCTTTCGCCTGGTTGTACCTGTCGATCTCGGTCATCACGGCCTGCGCCGACTCGGCACCCGCCGTCTCGTGCTTGGACTTGGCGTCGTCGTAGCTCGCCACCCGCAGCGTGTTCGCCTGGCGCTGGAAGTGCGGATGGACGTAGCGCGCCATCAGCTCGTAGCTGCGTTTGGTCGCCTCCCAATCCGCCCAGTTGTGGGCCAGCATCAGTACCGCGCCGAAGCCGCCGTTGGAGCCCTGCCACAGGCGCTCGAAGTGACGGATGCAGTCGTCGGGCGTGCCGATGCAGGCAAGTCCGCTCGTGGTCAGGAACTCGACCGGATCGCCGACGTCAGGCGGGATGATCGGGAAGGTCGCGACGTCGGTGAAGTAGCGGGCGAAGTCCTTCAGCCCGTAGGCCATGTCGGCCCGCGCCTTCTCGCGCGTCTCGGCGACGTGGGCGAAGGTGACGATGCGCCACTTCGAACGGTCCGACGTCTTGCCGGCCTTGGCCGCCGCCTCCTCCTGGATCGACCAGTTGTTGGCGTGCGCCTTCAGCGCGTCGTCCGAGGTGCCGCCGATCGACAGCATGCCGATGCCGTGCTTGCCCGACGCCACGGCGCCGACCGGCGAGCGCGAACAGGCCACCGCCATCTCCATGCCGGGCTGCGAGAAGGGCATCAACTGCAGGCGGGCGTTGTTCAGGGTGAACCAGTCGGTCTGGCGGGTGATGGTGCCGCCCCGCATCAGCTCCATGATGCAGTCGAGCGACTCGTTCATGCGCCGGCGCTGGTCCGCCGCCTTCAAGCCGATCTTGTCGGCATCGTAGATCAACGCGCCCGGGCCGACACCGAACATGGCGCGGCCGCGCGCCATATGGTCGAGCTGCATCATGCGCGAGGCCAGCGTGAAGGGATGATGGTAGGGCAGCGACACGACCCCGGTGCCCAGCCGAATGTTGCGCGTGCGCTGGGCGGCGGCGGCCAGGAACATCTCCGGGCAGGCGATGATCTCGAAGCCGCCGGAGTGATGCTCGCCGATCCAGGCCTCGTGATAGTTGAGACGGTCGAGATGCTCGACCAGCTCCATGTCGCGCTCGATGGCGAGCGTCGGGTTCTCGCCCAGCGCATGGAAGGGCGCGAGGAAGATGCCGGTTCGAAGATAGCGGTCCTGCATGGCGGTGCCTCGAGGTTTGGAAGGGGAGTTTAGACCGTCCGGAAGCCGCCGTCGGCCATGATGATGCTGCCGGTGACATAGGCCGACATATCCGAAGCCAGGAAGACGGCGGGTCCGGCGATATCCTCCGGCTTGCCGGCGCGGTTCAGCGGCGTGTGCCGCATCACACTTGCCACCATGTCGGGATTCTTGGCCCGCGCCTCGGCATTGATCCTGGTTTCGATCAGGCCCGGGCCGATGGCGTTGACGCGCACGCCGTCCTTGCCGAGCTCGGCTGCGAGGGCGCGCGTGAAGCCCAGCACGCCGTGCTTGGACGTCGTATAGGCCGCCGAGTTCGGCCAGCTGACATGCACGAACGACTGGATCGAGCCGATGTTGACGATCCGCCCCCTCGTGGCGCGCAGCTGGTCGAGGAAGGCGCGCGTGACGTTGAACATGCCGTCTAGATTGATCGACAGGATGTCGTCCCAGTCCTTGGCCACGGCGGCGGCGTCGGCGGTGATCGGATTGCGGCGATTGATGCCGGCGTTGTTGACCAGGATCGAGATGTTGCCGCCCTTGGCGACTTCGCCGGCGGCGGCCTTGCAGGCCTCGCGGTCGGTGACGTCGAGCGTTACCGCCGAGGCCTTGCCGCCGGCTTTGGTGATCAGGCCCACGGTCTCGCTCGCGCCCTCGGGATTGGTGTCGAGCACGACGACGCGCGCGCCTTCCCGGGCATAGGCCAGGCAAATGCCCTGCCCGATGCCTGATCCGCCACCCGTCACGGCGGCGATGTGCCCTTGAAGCAGGCCTGCCATTCGTTCCTCCCGATTTGAAGGAAGAATGGCGTCACATGGTCGAGAGCGAAAGCTTGGCCATCCGCCAAGCGGTCTTGCTGAACCTCATCTTCTTCCGGACCGCCGGCTTCCAGCCGGCTCAGACTCATGATGCCGGCTGGAAGCCGGCGGTCCGGAAGAGCATGAGCGGGCGAGACTAATGCGTCTCCTTCATGATCTGCGCCTTGGCCTCGACCAGCAGACGCTCGCTTTGCTTGCGAATGGTGTGGTCTTCCGTCGGCTTGCCGGCAGCAGCGAGGTCCTTCACCAGCCGTTCCACGACGTCGTGGTGACCCGGCTTCTCCATGTCGGCGACGACCAGTTCCTTGGCATAGGCCTCGGCGTCGGCGCCGGTCTTGCCCATCAGGCCGGCGGCCCACAGGCCCAGCATCTTGTTCCGGCGCGCGTTGGCCTTGAACTGCAGTTCCTGGTCGTGCTCGAACTTCTTTTCGAAGGCTTTCTCGCGCTCGTCGAAGGTGGTCATGGCCGCTCCGCTATGGCTCTTCGCGCGGTATATAGCGGCGCTGGCGCTGTCTTTCCACCTCCCGCTGCCAGTGGCAGAGTCGCAGGCCAAGTGGAGGAAAAAGCCAAATGTCGCTGGAAAACATGCGCGATTGGGTCGGCCGCACGCGCACCGTCGAGGATTTCGCCGCGCCTTTCCCGGTCCTGGCGCTGATCGCCACCTTCGACGAGAAGGACCCCGACCCCAAGCTCGGGGATGTCCTGCCGCCGCTCTGGCACTGGCTGTATTTCCTGGAGGCCGCCCCCCAATCCAAGCTCGGACCCGACGGCCATGGCGAGCGCGGCGATTTCCTGCCGCCGGTCACGCTGCCCCGGCGCATGTGGGCGGGCAGCCGTTTCGTGTTCGACGGCAAGCCGCTGCGCATCGGCCAGACGATCCGGCGCTCCTCCAGGATCAAGTCGGTCGAGCCCAAGGCCGGATCCAGCGGCGCGATGGTATTCGTCACCGTCGAGCACACGGTCTCCGGCCCCGACGGTCCCTCCTTCGTCGAGGAGCATGACATCGTCTATCGCGAGGCGGCCAAGCCCGGCGAGAAGCAGCGTGAGCCCAAGCCGGCGCCCAAGGACGCGACCTGGAGCAAGACGATCGATGCCACGCCGCCGCTCCTGTTCCGGTTTTCGGCCCTCACCTTCAACGGCCACCGGATCCATTACGACCAGCCTTATGTGACAGGCACCGAAGGCTACCCTGGGTTGATCGTTCACGGCCCGTTGATGGGAATGGTTCAAATCGAATTGGCCCGTCGCTCCAACCCGGGTAAAGTCGTCCGCAGCTTCGAGTTCCGTGCGTTGGCGCCGGTCTTTGCCGGCGCCGCCTTCTCGGTCCACGCGCGACGCGAAGCAGATGGGGGCGTTTCGACTTGGATTGCCGACCGCAATGGCGGTTTGGCGCAACAGGGGAGAGTAACTTTCCAATGACCCAGCATGTCCATCACGCCGGTTGCGGCTGCCTCACCAACCTCTCGCGCCGCGGCCTGTTCCGCGTCGGCGCTGCCGCCGGCGCGGTGGCGCTCACTGCGCCCCGCCTCACCTTCGCCGCGGATCCCAGCGCGACCTACGAAGCGATGCTGATGAACTGCATCGACCCGCGCTTCACGACCTGGACCTGGGCTTACATGGGAAGCCACGGCTGGGCGAACCTCTACAGCCAGTTCACCATTGCCGGCGGCCCGGTCGCGGCCGTCGCGCCGGTCTTCGAGGCCTGGCGCAAGGCATGGTGGGACAATCTCGGCATCTCGATCCAGCTGCACAAGGTCAAGCGCGTGGTCGGGCTCTGCCATCGCGACTGCGGCGCCGCGGTCGTGGCCTATGGCGACAGGATCAAGACCGACCGGGCCTACGAGACCGAAAAGCTCAGCGAGGCCTTGCTTACCTTCCGGACCGAGCTCAACCAG
>JADHLS010000237.1 GCA_016780605.1 Reyranella sp. | reverse complement strand
CGGCGTCGCGCAGGCCGACGAACTGCACGCCCTTGACGACGCGGCCGTCCTTGACGTCGAGGCAGGGGATGATGCGGACCTTCAGCACGCCGCTACTCGCCCTTCAGGACGCGGATGGCGTCGGGCACCGTGACGCGCCCGTCGTAGAGCGCGCGGCCGACGATGGCGCCGACGATGCCGAACTCCTCGGCGGGCCGCAGCTCACGCAGGTCGTCGAGCGAGCTGACGCCGCCCGAGGCGATCACCGGCGTGGTGAGATGCTGGGCGAGCGTCACCGTGGCGTCGACATTGACGCCGCCCATGGCGCCGTCGCGGTCGATGTCGGTGTAGATGATGGCGGCCACGCCCGCATCCTCGAAGCGCAGCGCGAGGTCGAGCGCGCGCACCGTGCTCTGCTTGGTCCAGCCGTCGACCGCGACGATGCCGTCGCGCGCGTCGATGCCGACCGCGATCTGCTTGGGCCACTGCTTGCAGGCTGCCTTCACCAGCCCGGGCTCCTTGACGGCGACGGTCCCCAGGATGACGCGCTGCACGCCGGCCTCGATCCACTGGGCGATGCTCTCGATGGTGCGGATGCCGCCGCCCAGCTGGGCCGGCACCTCGACTGCCTTCAGGATGCCCTGGACGGCCTCACGGTTGACCGGGTGGCCCTCGACGGCGCCGTTGAGGTCGACCAGATGCAGCCATTCGCAGCCGGCATTGGCGAAGGCCTTGGCCTGCGCGGCCGGGCTGTCGTTGAACACCGTGGCCTTGGCCATGTCGCCGCGCAACAGGCGCACGCACTTGCCGTCCTTGAGGTCGATGGCGGGGAACAAAAGCATGGCGGCGGGGTTTAGCGCGGCTGGCCGGCCTGCGCTACTCCCCGGGAGGCGCCGGCGCCGTCAATCCGGTTTGATGTTCGCCGCGCGAATGATCCTGGCCCACTTGGCGGTCTCAGCCTTCATGTAGCCGGTGAGTTCGTCCGGGGTGGACGCGGTGACGACGATGCCGAGGTCAGCGAACTTCTCCAGCACGTCGGGGCTGCGGCTGGCCTTGACGACCTCGGCTTGCAGCTTCTCGACCAGGGCCGGCGGCATGCCGGCCGGGCCGAGCAGGGCGTTCGCGACGCTGTACTCATAGCCCGGCAGGCCGGCTTCGGCGATCGTGGGCACGTCCGGCATCAGCGACGAGCGGACGGCGCCGCTTTGCCCCAGGGCGCGGATCGTACCGGCCCGCAGGTGACGCAGCGACGTCGACATCGCGTCCATGATCACCTTGGTTTGGCCGCTCAATGTGTCGGCAAGCGCCGGCCCGGCTCCCTTGTAGTGGACCTGCGTGAAGCGTGTTCCCGACAGGCTCATGAAGAGCTCCAGGGCAAGATGGCCGCCCGTGCCGATGCCGGGCGTGGCGGCGTCGATCTTGCCGGGCTCCGCCTTGGCGAGTGCGATCAACTCCTGCACCGAGCGCACCGGCAGCGAAGGATGCACGTTCAGCGAATAGGTCGTGTATGCGACGTTGGAGATCGGCGTGAAGTCGCGCGCCGTGTCATAGGGCAGGGTTTCGAACAGGCTCGGGTTGGTCGTGAGGTTGCCCGACGAGATCATGAGCAGCGTGTAGCCGTCGGGCGCCGCCTTGGCGACGACCTCGGAGCCAATGATGCCGCTTGCTCCCGGCCGATTGTCGATGATCACCGGCTGGCCGAGGGTCTGCGTCAGCTTGGCGCCGACGGTACGGGCAATGACGTCCGAGTTGCCGCCCGCCGCGTAGGGCACGATCAACCGGATCGGCCGCGCCGGGTAGGAGTCGGCCCGGGCATGGGCAGCCGGCGATGCCCCCCAAAGAGAGAGACCTGCCAGCAGCGTTTGGCGACGGGACAGCATGCAGACACCCTCCGAACGGACTGAGCCGGCAGGAGCTAACGCCCGAATTGTTACGCTGGAATGGGCGTGCCGACGGCGCGTCTGCGGCGCGGCCGCCTCTGCCGGCTCGAGCCGCGCTGGACCGCCTGCGCGCGGGACGACTGACTCGGCTACTCCCGGCGGGGCGGCCGGCCGCGCCGATCGGTCTCCGGCTGAGCCTGCATTTCCAGCTCCTGGGCGCGCTTGCGCAGCGTGGTCTCGATCGAGCCCCGTTCGAGGCGTGTCTTGTCGTCGCCTTCGATCAGCCAGGCGACGCCGCCGGCCCGGCCGACCTGGGCGGCGCGGCGCAGCGCGTCGTCCAGCATCTCATAGACGGCGGGCTGCAGCCGCGGCTTGGCGGCGAGGAATTGCCGCTCTGAAGTGCAGGTGTAACCGACGGTCCACCATAACCGGTAGGTCATGCGAAGTTCTCCCTCTGCGACCCACTGCGGACCGGCCGTTGGTATAGCGCATGTGCTGCGCAGGCGACATGGCGCTTCGGTGGCCGGAAGCGGCCTCTTTCGGGTACTGTCACGGCCCACGGAAGGAAAATCATGACCCGTTTCACGCCCGATCTCCTGGCCGATTCTGCGGCTGAGCTCACCGCCATCCGACGCGATATCCATCGCCACCCCGAGACCGCCTTCGAGGAGAAGCGCACCGCCGACATCGTGGCCGAGAAGCTCACCTCCTGGGGTATCGAGATCCATCGCGGGCTCGCCACCACCGGCGTGGTCGGCACGCTGAAGGGAAAGCGGCCGGGCCAGAAGACGATCGGGCTGCGCGCCGACATGGATGCGCTGCATCTGCAGGAGAAGAACGACTTCGACTACGCCTCGGTGCATGCCAACAAGATGCATGCCTGCGGCCATGACGGGCACACCACCATGCTGCTGGGAGCGGCCAAGCACCTCGCCAAGGCGCCCGACTTCGCCGGCACCGTGCACTTCATCTTCCAGCCGGCCGAGGAGGGTCTGGGTGGCGCGCGGGTGATGATCGAGGAAGGCCTGTTCGACAGGTTCAACTGCGACACCGTCTACGGCATGCACAACATGCCGGGCATCGCGAGCGGCACCTTCGCCATTCGCGCCGGCGCCATGCTGGCCTCGTCCGATTCCTGGCAGGTCACTTTCAAGGGCACCGGCGGGCACGGCGCCATGCCCGATCGCGGCACTGATCCGACCTACGTCGCCGGCCAGTTCATTGTGGCCGTGCAGGGTATCGTCGGCCGCAACGTGCCGCCAAGCCAGGCCGCGGTCCTGAGCGTCGGCCATATCGCGGCGGGCAGCGCCGGCTCGCCCAACGTCATCCCGTCGGAAGTGCTGGTAAGCGGCACGGCGCGCAGCTTCTCGGCCGACGTGCGCGATCTGCTGGAGCGACGCCTCGCAGAGGTCGCCGCGGGCATCGCCCAGGCCGGCGGCTGCACGGCGGAGAGCAAGTATCACCGGCGCTATCCTGCACTGGTGAATTCGGTCGAGCAGACCTCGCTTGCGGTGGAGGCGGCGGCGCTCACGGTGGGCCGCGACAAGGTCGATCCCAACACGCCGCGCATCTCGGGCGCGGAGGACTTCGCCTTCATGCTGGAGAAAAAGCCCGGCGCCTACATCATGATCGGCAATGGCGGCGCGGACGAAGGTGGCTGCCACAACGTCCATTCGCCGCTCTACGACTTCAATGACCGCATCCTGACGACGGGCGCCGCCTACTGGGTCAACCTGGTGCAGCTCGAGCTGGGCGACGCGGCATAAGGGAACGCGGGCCTCACCCCCACCTCATCCTGAGGAGCCGCGCGTAGCGCGGCGTCTCGAAGGATGGGCCTCAAAGGTGGTGTGTGTTGCCCACCCTTCGAGACGCGCACTGCGTGCGCTCCTCAGGGTGAGGTGGTTTTTGAAGCGGACGCTTCAGCTAAGAGAGGTAGTCGAAGATCCCGTCGGTGCCGGTGAGGTCCCAGGCCGTGCCGTCGTGGTGGATCACGGCGTGGGCATCGACGCCGAAGTCGAACGAGGTCGCGAGCTCGGGCGCGGCGGGCTCGGCGCCGGCGACGATCAGGCCGTCGGCCAGGGTGGCGAGAGACACCAGCGGATCGTCGCCCACGATCGCCGCGGTGACGTTCTCCTCGCCGGCCTGCGGCACGCTGTCGATATGGACGTCGCCCGGCTCGCCGAACACGCGATCGACTGGCGCGCCGTAAATCGGCGTCTCGTCGTAGCAGGCATCCATCCAGCGCGTTTGCGGGCTGGCATAGATCGGAAGTTCGCGGCGATCGAATTCGACCAGATCAACGCCGACAAGAAAGGTGGCATCGATGGCCGAGCTGTCGGAGGGGACCGAGTGGCTCATGGTTTCAAAAGTCTTTCGTTCTTAAGAACTGAAATATTGGTTCAAGTATACTGAATAAATCCTTGAGAATAAAGAGAGAACAGATCAATTCTTAAATTACCTTTGAATCGCAAAGACTTGGGTTTGGCGTCCCCCAAGCGTAGGGTGCCCGCCCACGAGGCATTTCAAGGTCGGGAGAGTCGTATGAACGGAGCGGAGAGTCTGGTTCGCACCTTGGTCAAGGGCGGGGTCGAAGTCTGCTTCGCCAATCCCGGCACCTCGGAGATGCATTTCGTCGGCGCGCTCGACCGCGTCGAGGGCATGCGTTGCGTGCTGGGGCTGTTCGAGGGCGTGTGCAGCGGTGCGGCCGACGGCTACTACCGCATGACCGACAAGCCCGCCTCGACCTTGCTGCATCTCGGGCCGGGTCTCGCCAATGCGGCGGCCAACCTGCACAACGCCAAGAAGGCCGGCTCCGGCATCGTCAACATCGTGGGCGAGCACGCGCTCTATCACATCAAGTACGACACGCCGCTCACCGCCGACATCGAGGGCATCGCGCGTCCGTTCTCGCACTGGGTCAAGACCTCGCCGACGGCCAAGACCGTGGCGACCGACGGCGCCGCCGCCATCCAGGCCGCGCGCGTGGCGCCCGGCCAGATCGCGACCCTGATCCTGCCGGCCGACACGGCCTGGACCGAGGCCGACGGCGTCGCCGACACGCCCGAGACGCCGCAACCGCAAAAGCCCGCCAACCAGGACATCGTCGCCGCCGCCAAGGCGCTGAAGGCGGGCGGTGGGTCGGCCATGCTGTTCATCGGCGGCCGCGCGCTGCGCGCCCGCGGCCTCGAGCTCGCCGGCAAGATCGCCGCCAAGACCGGCTGCAAGGTGCAGGCGGCGGGCGGCACGGCGCGCATCGAGCGCGGTGCCGGCCGCGTGCCCGTGCTGCGCCTGCACTTCGTCGTCGAGACGGCGCAGGAGCAATTGAAGGGCACCAAGCAGATGATCCTGGTCGGCGCCAAGGCGCCGGCGGCGTTCTTCGCCTATCCCGGCAAGCCAAGCGTCCTGGTGCCCGAGGGCTGCGAGGTGACGACGCTCTGCCCGGTCGACGGCGATCCGATCGGCTCGCTCGAGGCGCTGGCCGCCGAGCTCGACGCGATGAACGAGAAGCCCGCCGTCGCCCAACCCAAGCGGCCGGAGCGTCCGAGCGGCAAGTTCACGCTCGATGGTCTCGGCCAGGCGCTCGGCTCGACCTTGCCGGAGGGTGCGATCGTCGTCGACGAATCGGTCACGACCGGCCGCGGCTTCTTCCCCTTCAGCGTGGGCGCGCCGCCGCACGATTGGCTGAACAACATGGGCGGCTCGATCGGCTTCGGCGCGCCGGTCGCGGTCGGCGCGGCCGTCGCCTGCCCGGATCGCAAGGTCATCGCCATGATCGGCGACGGCTCGGCGATGTACACGATCCAGGCGCTATGGACGATGGCGCGCGAGAACCTCGACGTCTGCGTGATGATCTTCTCCAACCGCAACTACAAGATCCTGTACAGCCAGCTCGCCGATGTCGGCGCCGCCAATCCCGGCCCGCGCGCCATCGACATGCTGACGCTCGACCGGCCGACGCTCGAATTCACCATGCTGGCCAAGGGCATGGGCGTGCCGGCCGCCAAGGCGCACGACCTCGAGGAGCTCACCAAGCAGCTCACCTATGCCATGTCGCAGAAGGGCCCGTATCTGATCGACGTGGTGATGTAAGGCCTTCATGGAAGAAACCCGTCGACGCACGCTGCACGGTCGTCGTCGGGGCAAGAAGCTGCGCGCCGGGCAGCAGTCGCTGCTCGACACGCTGTTGCCTCGCCTCGCGCTCGCCGTGCCGGAAGCGCCCGCGAAGATCGACCTTGCCGCAGCGTTCGGCGGCCGCTTGCCGTCGGACGGTGTATGGCTGGAGGTGGGCTTCGGCGCCGGCGAGCATTTGGTGTGGCAGGCCGAGCAGCATCCCGATGTCGGCCTGATCGGCTGCGAGCCCTATCTCAACGGCGTCGCCAAATGCCTGGCGCATATCGAGCGCGTCGGCGTCGGCAACATCCGGCTGTTCACCGACGATGCGCGCCTGCTCATGGCGGCGCTGCCCGCGCGCTGCCTCGCCCGCGTGTTCGTGCTGTTCCCCGATCCCTGGCCCAAGACGCGACATCACAAGCGGCGCTTCGTGCAGCGCGAGACGCTCGACCGGTTGGCCGAATTGATGATTGCCGGCGCCGAGCTGAGGCTCGCGACGGACGACCCGAGCTATCTGCCGTGGATGCTCGAGCACGCCTGCACGCATCCTGCCTTCGACTGGCTGGCCGAGCGCGCGGCCGACTGGCGATCGCGGCCGGCCGACTGGCCGGCGACGCGCTATGAGAAGAAGAAGATCGCCGGCACGCCGACGTTCCTCCGTCTGAAGCGGCGGCCTGCTCCTTAAGCCGGCGGCGCGGCGGGCTGCCTGAGGCGAGCCACGTTGGCCGAGACGACCGCCAGCACGTCGCCGACCGTGTGCAGCTCCGCCGCCTGATCGTCGGAGATATCGATCGCGAACTCGTCCTCCAACGACATCACCACCTCGACGCGGTCGAGGCTGGTCGCGCCCAGATCGGAATCGAGGCTGGCGGCCTCGGTGATCCTTTCAGTCGGCACCCGAAACTGCTCGGCCATCACGCGACTGATGCGTTCCCTCATATTGTCCATGGCCTTCCCTCCACTGAGCCGCGGCATTGTAACAGGTCGGCTTCGTCGACGTTGCCCGACCACCAACCCACGATTCAGTGATTATATTATAGGCTCATAAACTCGCGCATGTATCCTGCATGACCCGCCCTCGTATCGGACTCGCTCTCGGCAGCGGCTCGGCCCGCGGCTGGGCCCACATCGGCGTCATCGACGCGCTGACCGAGGCCGGAATCGTTCCTGACGTCGTCTGCGGCGCCTCGATCGGCGCGCTGGTCGGCGCGGCGCACGTCGCGGGTCGCCTGGCCGAGCTCCGGCAATGGGCGGAGGCCGCGACCTGGCGCAAGATCGTGCGCCTCACGGACTTTCGCCTGACCGGTGGCGGCCTGGTGACCGGCCGGCAGATCGTGGCCTTCTTGCGCGACCTGGGCATCAACGCACCCATCGAGAGCTACGCCACGCAGTACGCCGCCGTGGCGACGGACCTCGCCACCGGGCGCGAGATCTGGCTGCAGACCGGGCCTATCCACGACGCGGTGCGCGCCTCGATCGCCTTGCCTGGAATCTTCAGCCCGATGCGCGTCGACGGCAAATGGCTGCTCGATGGCGGACTCTCCAATCCGGTGCCGGTGTCGGTCTGCCGGGCGCTCGGTGCGGATGTGGTC
>JADHLS010000236.1 GCA_016780605.1 Reyranella sp. | reverse complement strand
TATGATCTAAGTAATAGAAATTGATACAATTTATGTCAAGGAAAACGCCGACATAAGAGCGGGCGCTAGGAGCACGGCGATCAAGGTCGGCAGGATGAAGACCATCAGCGGGACGGTCATCAGCGCGGGCATGCGCGCGCCCTTCTCCTCGGCCTTCGAAGCGCGGGTCTGCCGGAACTCCTGGGACAGGATACGAAGCGAATTAGCGAGCGGGGTGCCGTATTTTTCAGTCTGACGGAGAGCATTGACCAGGGCGGCAACTGCGGGCGAATCGGAGCGTTCGGCCATGTTCTCCAGCGCCTGCTGGCGGTCCGGCAGATAGGTGAGCTCGATCGCCGTCATCTCGAACTCGGTGGCAAGCTCGGCCATCGAGCCGCGCATCTCCTTGGCGACGCGGCGGAAGGCGGCGTCGATGCTGAGCCCCGCCTCGACGCAGATGGTGAGGAGGTCGAGCCCCTCGGGCAGCACGCCGTTCAGGATCTCGCGGCGCTTCTGCGTGACGTTCTTGATGTAGAGCTCGGGCATGACGAAGCCCACCAGCACTGCGCCCATCCACACCGGCAGGATCATGTCCTCCGACACCTGGATCACGGTGGAGGTGAGCAGGATCACCAGGAACCCGCTGGCCAGCGGCAACGCCAGCTTGACGAAGACATAGACCACCGAGGCGTCGCGCGAGTGGAAGCCGGCCTGGCGCAGCTTGCGCGTCGTCTGGTCGGCCGCCGCGCCGCGCAACAGGTTCAGCCGGTCGGCGAGCTGACGCATCAGGCCGAGCGAAGTCTGCCTGGTCGTGGGCTTGGCGGCCCTGCTCTGCTCGCTGCGGGTCTTCATGCGCCGCGTGCGCAGCGCTCGGAGCCTCGCCTCGATCGGTGGCTCGTAGGTCATCGCCATGCACGCCGCCCAGAACACCACGAAGGCGGCCGCGGCGATCATGACGACGAAGGATTTATCGGACGCGGCGAGATCCATGGCGGCCTCAGACCTTGATGGTCGCGATGCGGTTCATCACCCAGATGCCAAAGCTCATGCTGGCCCCGGCGCAGGCGGCCACGATCTGGCCGGTCTCGGTGGTGAACAGCGTGCCGATATAGTCGGGCGACACCACGAACAGGCCGCCGCCCACCAGGAACGGCAGGCCGGCCATGATCAGCATCGTCGTGCGCGCTTCCGAGGTGAAGGCGCGGATCTTGAGCCGCAGCTGCGGGCGCGCCCGCAAGAGCGCGCTGAGATTGCCCAGCGTCTCGGCAAGGTTGCCGCCGGTGTCGCGCTGGATGGACATGGCGACGATGAGGAAGTTGAACTCTTCGGTCTGCACCGTCTTGGCGACGCGCCACAGCGCCGTCTCGATCGGCGTCCCGAGCTGGACCTCCTGCTGGACGCGCTTGAAGATGCCGCCGACCGGCTCCTTGATGTCGCGTGCCACGGTACCGATCGCCTCCTGCACTGGCAGGCCGGCGCGCAGGGCGCGCACGATCAGGTCGACCGCTTCGGGGAACAGGAGGTTGAACTTCTGGCCGCGCCTCTTGGCCCGCCAGCCGACCCAGGCGTTGGGCAGGCCCACGCCCACCATCAACGAGCCGGCAAGCGCCACGCCCGGCGCCAGGTCCAGCACGAGATAGAGCAGGAACGCCACCGCCATCGCGATCGCGATCGAGACGAAGGCGTAGTCGCCCAGGGTGATGTTCATACCGGCAGCCAGCAGCCGCTGGCGGATGGTCGCGGCGTTGGGGAACCACCGCCACAGGAGCTTGTCGAGCGTCGGCAGCCGGCTCTGCTTCTCGACGCGCCGCAGCGTCGCCATCTGCAGGCTGCGCGAGCCGGTGCGGGCGCGCGTCTCGATGTCCTCCAGGCGGTCGCGCAGCCGGCGCTCGGCGAAGAAGCCGCCGAACACGATGCAGAGCGTGATGAAGGTGAGCCCCGAGCCGACCGAGATGATCAGCGTCACCCAGCTGAGATCGGGACCGCCTTCGCCGTTCATCCGATGGCCTCCATCAGCACCTTGTCGAGCCCGTAATACGCCGCGCGCGGCAGGAAATACGGGCGCAGCCCGGAGCTTTTGAACGTGCCCGCGAGCTTGCCGTCCTGGGTCTCGCCCTTGAACTCGTAGGTGAAGAGATCCTGCGTGATGATGACCTCGCCCTCCATGCCCATCACCTCGGTGATGTGCGTCACCCGCCGCACGCCGTCACGCATGCGCGAGATCTGCACGATCATGTTGAGCGAGCCCGCAATCTGCGAACGGATCGCCTTGGGCGGCAGGCTGGCGACGCCCATCGTCACCATGTTCTCCAGGCGGGTCAGCGCCTCGCGCGGGCGGTTGGCATGCAGCGTGCCCATCGAGCCGTCGTGGCCAGTGTTCATCGCCTGCAGGAGGTCGATCGCCTCCGGCCCGCGCACCTCGCCCAGGATGATGCGGTCGGGCCGCATGCGCAGCGCATTCTTGACGAGGTCGCGCATCGTCACCTCGCCGTTGCCCTCGAGGTTGGCCGGCCTGGTCTCGAGGCGCACGACGTGCGGCTGCTGCATGCGCAGCTCGGCGGCGTCCTCGATGGTGACGACGCGCTCGCCGTTGTCGATCATGCCCGAGAGCGCGTTCAGCATCGTGGTCTTGCCCGAGCCCGTGCCGCCCGAGACGATGAGGTTCAGCCGGCAGCGCGCGGCGATGCGCAACAGCGTCGCCATGGCGGCCGAGATGTTGCCCTGGTGGGTCATCTGGTCGAAGCCGATCTGGCGCTTGCCGAACTTGCGGATCGACACCGACGCGCCGTCGATGGCGAGCGGCGGGATGATGATGTTGACGCGGCTGCCGTCGAGCAGACGGGCGTCACAGATCGGGCTCGATTCGTCGACGCGCCGGCCGATGCGGCTGACGATGCGGTTGCAGATGTTCAGGAGGTGGGTGTTGTCCTCGAACGTGACCGATGTCAGGTCGATCTTGCCGTGGCGCTCGATATAGATCTGCTTGGGCCCGTTGATCATGATGTCGGTGATGCTCTCGTCGGCCAGCAGCGGCTCGAGCGGGCCCAGCCCCAGCATGTCGTTGACGATCTGGTTGACGAGGTCGTCCTGCTCCGGCCGGTTGAGCTGCAGGCGATGCTCGACCAGCAGCTCGGACACGACATCCTCGAGCTGGCGCACGAGCTCCTGCCGCGGCAGGCTGACGGCGGCGGCGATATCGATGCGGGTCATCACCTCCGGCTGGATGGCGCGCCGCGCCTGATCGACCTTGCTGCGCGACAGCCGCCTGCCCGACTTGTCGGCATCCGGCCTGCTCGCCGGGTCGAGGGGCCGTGGCGCCGGCTGGGCGGGCCGTTCCACGAGCGGCGCGGCCACGACGGGCTTGACCGCGGCCGGTGCAGCCGCAACAGGCGCGGCCGGTGGCGCATCGGCGGCGTTGGCGGACGGGTCCGGCGACACAGCGTCCGGCTGCTCGGCCGCCGGCCGGCTGAAGGCGGTGGCCGGCAACACGGGCCGCAGCACTTCGGCGACGTGCACGCGCAGCTCGAGCGGCGCCAACGGCGCGCCGTTCGAGCGGAAATGGGTCTGCGTCAGGATACCCGCCTGGCGCGTCACCTCGCCGGCCGGCGCGCCGCTCTTTAGCATCTCGCGCAGCCTGGGCTCGACCATGTCGCGCAACGTGGCAGCCGCGGCGGCAAGGCGTGCGTCGCGATCGGGCGCAGGGCCGGCTGCTTCCGGCTTGGCCTCGGCCGAGGCGCGACGGCCGAGGCGATCGAGCCCGGCCGGCAGGCTCGGCGCCTCCCCGGACTTCTTCCCCAGGCGACCGAACATGCCCATCTACTTCTTCTTGAGTCCCTGGCTCAGCCGGTCGAGCAGACTCGAGACCTTCTTTGGCGCCGCGCCACCGCCGCCCGGCGTGTCGAGCGACGCGACCAGAGGGCGCAACGCCTTGACGATGGCGCTGTTGGGAGCGGCGTCCGACAGCGGCTTGCCGAAGTTGATGGCCGCCAGCGCAGCGGTGACATCGGACGGGATCTGGCAGTCGACCTTGCGCTTCAGCGTGCGCTCGACATCGGCGACCTTGACCGCCGAGCGGCGGGCGTCGAGCGCGCCGCTGGTGGCGATCAGCAGCCGCGCGCCAGGCGCCACCTCGTGCACCATCTGCTGCAGGCGCATGGCATCACGCACACCGGGCAACGACAGGTCGGTGATCAGCAGGATGTCGGTCGATGCCTCGAGGACCTGGCGCTGGATCACGGGGTCGCCGCGCGGCACGTCGGCCACGATCCAGCGAAAGCGGCGATGCACCGAGCGCAGGAAATCGCTGGCGGCGTGCGGACGGGCCTGGAACCGGCCGGTCGGCGCCTCTTCCGCGCCCATGGCGTAGAGATGCTCGGTCTTTTTCTGGGCGACCTGCTGGATGAACAGCGAATCGATGCGATCGGGCTGGTCGAGCGCCTCACGCAGGGCGTCGATCGCCTCGAGGTCGAGCGCCAGCATGAGCGAGCCGTAATGCAGGTCGAAGTCGATCAGGAGGATTTCTTCCTTGAGCCGCGCGCCGAGCATGGCGGCAACCGTCACCGCGGCGGTCGTCGTGCCCACGCCGCCGCGCGTGCCGATGACCGACAGGGTGCGCGGCTTGGCGTCCCGCTGCGAGTTGCCGACCGGCACAGCACCGGCGCCGCCGCGTTGGCGCGCCTCGATCGCGCGTTCGACGGCGCGCCCCATGGCGCCTTCGGCGAACGGCATCGCGAGGTAATCGTTGAAGCCCACGCCCAGGAGGTCGCGATACAGCGCCACGTCATTGATGCGGCCAACTCCGATCACCACGCAGCCGCCGGGGACGGCGGTTTTCAGCGCGGAAGCATCGGCCACCGGATCGTGTGAATCGCTGAGATCCACGATCAGCAGATCGAGCTCGCGCGGCCACTCGCTGATGGCCAGCGCCGCATCGATCGTGCCCTCGCGGACATTGGCCTTGCCCAACGTCGGGTTGAACAGGTCGGCCGACACCCGCGCGAGCGAGGCCGTGTCCGACACGAAAGCCATGGCGTTGAGGGCGGGCTTGTCCTCGACGGCCGACGAGGCGAGTTGCTGGCTGGCGGACGCCGACATGTCCGGCCTCAGTTAGGTTGACCGGCCCCGGCCCCGGCCCCGCCCCCGGCGTTCCCAGTGGTGACGGGGGTGTTGCCAATGATGCCGGTGGTGCTGAGCGGCGGCACGAGGCCCGCGCGATAGCGGGCGACGGCGGCAGCCATCACGGTGCCGTCGGCGGGTCCGGGCGAGCGGCCGACCGCGGCGTCGCGCGGACGCGCCAGCATCTGGCCCATGTTGTAGGCGTCCGCGCAGCCGAAGCCGGGCATCGCCGCCGCGTTGGGATCGGCCTGGGTGGCCGGGATGTAGTTGGGACAGTTGTTGAAGCCCAGCAGGTACTCGGAGCGCACGACCACAACAGTATTGGGGCCCATGGCCATCGCAGGTTCGACCGACGTGGTCACCCAGCGCGCGCCCGACTCCGACAACGCCTGGGCGACACGCTGAGCGCGTGCGCTCTGGATCGGCCCACCCGAGCCGTCGGAAACCACGGCGAACTCGTCGCGCTGGGCGCGCCGGCCCTTCTCGACCACGCTGCGCAGGGCACTTACTTGTGCGCTGTCGGGGCCCGCCGAGCTCGGCGCGAAGTTGACGGCGACCATGGTGTCAGCGCGCACCGGATCGAACCGCGTGTCGACCGTGGCCTGCTGGACGACGGCATTCTCGGCACAAGCAGCCAGGCCCACGGCGAGGCAAAGGATGGCGAGGGATCGCATGGCCTACTCCAGCTTGAAGCCGGCGGTCGGGCCGACCGGCGTGGTCGTCTCGCGGCCGACCGCAAGGCGGCGCGGCGGCGTCGGATGGTTGTAGCGCTGCATCAGGAGGCGATCGACGTCGGTCGGCGGCACGCGGCCGGTCATCGGCGTCTGCAGCTTGTTGTTGCTTCCCTCGACGAAATACGGCGTGATGATGATCACGAGCTCCGTCTCCGAGCGCTGATAGGCGTCGGACTTGAAGAGCGAGCCCAGCACCGGGACGTCGCCCAGCCATGGGAACTTGTTGATGTCCTGCTGCGAGGTCGACTGCAGCAGGCCGGCGACGGCGAAGCTCTGGCCGCTGCCGAGCTCGATGGTGGTGGCCGCCTTCCGGGTGCGGATACCGGGAACCGTGACCGAGCCGTTGCCCAGCGGCACGACGATCGAGTTCGCCGGCGAGACTTCGCTGACTTCCGGGGCGACGCGCAGGTTGATGCGATCGCCGATGATGGTCGGCGTGAAGGCGAGGCTGACGCCGACCTGCTTGTACTGGATCGTCACGGTGCCCGCCCCGGTGCCGCTTTGCGGCACGATCAGCGGGATCTCGCCGCCCGCCAGGAAGCTCGCCGTCTCGCCCGACATGGCGATCAGGTTGGGCTCTGCCAGGATGGTCGCCTGGTTCTGCGTCGCCAGGAGGTCGACCAGGCTGTTGAAGCTGCCGTCGTTCGTGGCGAGCTGCAGAGAGCCGGTCGCGGCGGCGCCGTTCGTCAATATCGTCCTGACGGCGAAGCTCGTCAGAAGGTTGCCCGAGTTGTTGATGTTCTGCCAGTTGACGCCGATGCGCTTCAGGGCGTCGCGCTTGACCTCGGCGACCTTGACGCGCAGCTGGACCTGGGTCGGCCCGTCGACGCGGATGTTGTTGAGCACCTTGGTCGCGTTGCCGTTGACCTGCTGCAGCGCCAGCCGGCGCGCATCCTCGGCCACCGCGGTCGATCTTACGGTGCCGCTCAGCACGATCGTCTCGCTCTGATTGTCGAACATCACGCCGTTGCCGGGATGGATCTGGTCGAGCGCGCCCTTGACGCGGCTGAGCGGCGAGGTCACGCGCACAATGGTGTTGAGCAGCACGCGATCCTGGCTGTCGACGGCATAAAGAACGGTGTCGCCGGCCTTTTTGGCGAAGACATAGACCATGGTGGGCGAGCGCACCTGGACATCGGCGATGTCGGGCGCGGCCACAAACACCGTCGAAGCGGGTCCGGGCAGCTTAAGTGCGGTGCCCTTGTTTACCTCGAGCGTCAGCGTCGGCTGCTCGGTCGGCACGATCTGGCTCTGGGCGAAGGGCCGGCCGGGCGCGCCGATGGGCGGGGCCGGCTGGCCGGGCGCCGGGGCCCCCGCTGCGGGCGGCGGGATCGGCACCGGCGCCGGAGCAGGCGCAGGAGCCGGCGGTTGAGCCTGCACGAGTTGTGGCGACGGCGCAGCGGGGCGCTCGGCGGCAGGGGCCGTCGGCTGACCGGGGTCGGACGCGGCCTGGCCGAGATCGATGCCCGGTGTCAGCGAAGCGCGCATGATCGGCGCGCGCGGCGGTATCGCGGCGACCGTCGGCGGCAGCGAATCGACCGGCGCGGCGGCGGGCAAGGCCACGGAGGCCGGCGCCGCGCCGGCCTGCGGCGCAACGGGCAGCGCCGCGGGCACCGCGGCCGGGGCATTCATCGATCGGATCATCTGCTCGACGCGCTCGGCCTCGCGCCGGTTGAGATCATCCGACACGTTGTCGGTCGGCGTCGTCTTGCGCGCCGGCTTCTTCGCCTGGGGCTGCGGCTT
>JADHLS010000235.1 GCA_016780605.1 Reyranella sp. | reverse complement strand
GCGCTCGGCCAGGCGGTTGACGGCACGCATGTAGATCTCGTGCGCCTGGGTCAGCCTCGCCTTGCCGGTATCGAAGATCGGGATGGAGACGGCGAGTCTCAGGCCCGCGCGATTGACGTTGGTCGCGCCAGGCCCCTCGCCCGTCTCCAGCTCGTTCTGGTAGACCCCGCCCAGCTCGAGGAACGAGACGTAGCGCGTGGCGTTGACGAAGCCCACCGACTTGGCGAGCGTCTCGATCTCATAGCGCAGAATGAGGAGATCGACCCGCCGCCGCATCGCCTCTTTCTCGACATCGGCCAACGAGTCCGGCGCGGCCGGCAGTCGCGGCAAGGCGGCTGGCAGCTTGTACTCGATGTCGGCGCCCCACACCCCGAGCAGCCGCGTCAGCGTTTCGCGCTCTTTCTGTACCAGCAGGCGCGCGAGACCGACCTGGGCGCTGAGATCGGCATAGAACGCCGCAACGCGGCCCTGGTCGAGCTTGTTGGCGGCCCCCGTCTCACCCAGTTGCTTCATCATCGCAGCCGAGGCGTCAGCCGTCCGGCGGGCGTCCTCCAGGAGCGCCACGCGCTCCTGTGCCGCCACGGCGCGGATCCAGGCGCGGCGTACGTCCACGGAGAAAGCAAGCGTCGTCGCGATGGCACGATAGCGTGCCTCCTCAAACTCGCGCTTGGCGATTTCGCTCCTCCTGGGCAATGTCGCGAAGGACAGCAGGTTGCCCACGAGCTCCAATCCAAGGCCGACGAAGTTCCCCACCCCCGACGAGGCGGTACCGAAGGCACGCGAGACGACGAGCGAGGGATTGGCGGGCAGCGTCGCCTGCACGTATTCGGCTTCGGAAACACCCAGGTCATTGTAGGACGCCTGCAGCCCGCGATTGTTCAGCAAGGCGATCTGCACCGCGGCGTCCTCGCCGAGTGGCTCCGAAAGCATTGCCTGTACACGCGCGTGTGCACGGGCAAGATCCTCCGGCGAGGCATGCTTGGCGACATCCTTGCCGATCTCGCGGCGCACGCCTTCGGACACCGGGCCCATGCCCCCGTCACCGGTGAAATTGGCGCAGCCTGTCGCGAGAAGGCCGGCGAGGAACGCACAAGAAAGGTTCGCCGGGAAGTTCATGGCGTCTGCCCGGTGCGAGGTGCCACGTTCTCGTTCAACTCGCGCCAGGACTTCAGCTCGGCCGGCGCGTAATGGACAGTTCCGGCCATGACCGGCAGGTAGGTCATTGGCACGTCGGGCGCGAACGGACTGTGCGGATCGGAGTCCGACGGCTCCGGCAGGGGCGGCATGCTGCAGGCGCCAAGCCCGAGCGCGAGCGCGACGAATAGCGAAGACTTCATGGGCGACGACCCGGAACGACGGTTGAAAGACCAACTGATGGCGCCGGCCGCCACTACGTGCGGAGGCAAACCGGCCCGGAATCGCGAGAGTTCAAATGCCCAGGCGTGTCACGTCGTCAAACGTTCGCGACGTTGAACGGCCACGACCGAGCACGCGCCCTCGGCGCGATCCCGGTCAGCCGCGTTTGGGCGGTCGTTCGGTACGAGCGCGCGGCTGGCCAACGAGCATGTCGGCGAACGCGGCAAGGCGAGAACCGCCCGGCTCGTCCGCGCCCGGATCTTCGATGGTCGGCGCCGCGAGTGCGGCATGGCAAGCGATATTGCAGCAACTGCCCGACATATGCGTCGCTGGCCCGTCTTCGGAGCACGGTATGCCTGCACCGCCCTCGTCGCAGTCAGCCCGTACCGACAAAACCGCCACCGCTGGCATGTTTGTCACGCCATGGCCGTCTTGTGCAAACGACGTTTGAGCGACTGCTATCAGCTGATGAGCGCTGCTCTGCGCGTGCCCATCATGGGCGGACGCTGCACTTGTAACCATGACAAATGCCGTCACGGCAAGCGATACAGCCCGCACCAGCGTCCAAATGGGATCGGTCCATCGCATCGCAGCAAAAATGGCTTGCGCCCTCGTGCTTGTCAATATTGACGAGGCTAACTCCCAGGCGCCGCGGTTCGATCTTTCGGCTGCGGCAACAAAGCGCCTGTCGCGGGACATCTTCCCACCTCTCCTAACTGCGGCGGCTTTCCAAGAGCTCGATCAATTCATCTATCTTGCTTTGCCGCTCTCGCCCTGAGCCGCCATGGAAGGCATGGGTTACGCAATGTTGCAGGTGGTCACGCAGGATCTCCTGCTCCACTCGATTCAGCGCGGCACGGATGGCGCGGATCTGAGTCAGCACGTCGATACAGTAACGATCTTCCCCGATCATGCGCGCCACGCCGCGCACCTGGCCCTCGATCCGGCTGAGCCGGGCATGCTGAGACTTCTTGGTTTTCTCGTTCATGACTTGAACTATACCCGGCTAGGGTATAAATCGCAAGCCATGACCAACGTCTGCTGCCAGCACGGCCACTCCCACGCCGGCCATTCCCAGGCCGTCGCCGCGACCGACCCGGTGTGCGGCATGAAGGTGAAGATCGAGGGCGCCAAGCACACCGCCGTGCACGACAGCCACACCTATTACTTCTGCAATCCCGGGTGCCTGGCGAAGTTCACGGCCGAGCCCGAGCGTTACCTGAAGCCGAAAACGGCCAAAGAGCCCGAGCCGCCGGGCGGCACGATCTATACCTGCCCCATGCACCCGCAGATCCGCCAGGTCGGACCCGGCAGCTGCCCGATCTGCGGCATGGCGCTGGAGCCCGAGCTGGTCACCGCCGAGGCCAAGCCCAATCCCGAGCTGGCCGACATGACCAGGCGGTTCTGGATCGGGCTCGTCCTGTCGCTGCCGGTGCTGGCGCTTGAGATGGGCGGGCATCTCACCAACCTACACATGTTGCTGGGCGCCAGGGCCTCGAGCTGGATCCAGTTTGTGCTGGCAACGCCCGTCGTGCTGTGGGCCGGCTGGCCGTTCTTCGAACGCGCCTGGCAGTCGCTCAAAACGCGCAACCTCAACATGTTCACGCTGATCGCCATGGGCACCGGCGTGGCCTGGGTCTACAGCGTCGTTGCGATCGCCGCGCCCGGGCTTTTCCCGCCCGCCTTCCGCAGTCCTGAGGGCACGGTCGCCGTCTATTTCGAGGCGGCTGCGGTGATCAGCGTGCTGGTGCTGCTCGGCCAGGTGCTGGAGCTGCGCGCGCGCGAGCAGACCTCGGGCGCGATCCGTGCGCTGCTCGATCTCGCGCCCAAGACAGCGCGCCGCCTCAAGGACGACGACTCCGACGAGGAAGTCTCGCTCGACGCCATCGCGGTCGGCGACCGGCTGCGCGTGCGGCCGGGCGAGAAGGTACCCGTCGACGGCGAGGTGGTCGAGGGCCGCTCGTCGCTTGACGAATCGATGGTCACCGGCGAATCGATGCCGGTCACCAAGGAAGCCGGCGCCAAGGTCATCGGTGGTACACTCAACACTACCGGTAGCCTTGTGATGCGCGCCGAGAAGGTCGGGCGCGACACCATGTTATCGCGCATCGTCCAGATGGTGGCTGCGGCGCAGCGCTCGCGCGCCCCGATCCAACGGCTGGCCGACCAGGTCTCGGGCTATTTCGTACCGGCTGTCATCGCCATCGCAATCGTTGCCTTCGCCGTCTGGGCCGTCTTCGGTCCGGAACCGCGCCTCGCCTTCGGGTTGGTGGCGGCGGTGACAGTGCTGATCATCGCCTGCCCCTGTGCGCTGGGCCTCGCCACGCCGATGTCGATCATGGTCGGCGTCGGTCGCGGCGCGCAGGCCGGTGTCCTGATCAAGAACGCCGAGGCGCTCGAGCGCCTGGAGCGCATCGACACGCTGGTGGTCGACAAGACCGGTACCCTGACCGAGGGCAAGCCCAAGCTGGTGGCGATTGGCGTCGCCGCGGGCTTCGAGGACAACGAACTGCTGCGGCTCGCCGCCAGCGCCGAGAAAGCCAGCGAACATCCGCTGGCGCTGGCGATCGTCGCCGCGGCGGCGGAGCGCAAGCTCGTTCTGGCCGAAGTCTCGGCCTTCGACTCGCCGACCGGCAAGGGCGTGGTCGGCACGGTCGACAGCCGCAAGCTGCATCTCGGCAACGCCAGGTTCCTGCGCGAGTCGGGCGTCGAAACCGCGGCGCTGGAAAGCGAGGCGGAGCGCCTGCGCCAGGACGGTGCCACAGCGATTTTCCTCGCCGTCGATGGCAAGGTGGCCGCGGTTCTGGCGATCGCCGACCCCGTGAAAGCCACCACACCCGATGCCCTGCGCGCGCTCGCCAGGGAGAAGATCCGCGTCGTCATGCTGACGGGCGACAACCGCACGACGGCGCAGGCCGTGGCGCGGCGGCTCGGCATCGCCGAGGTCGAGGCCGAGGTGCTGCCCGACCAGAAGAGCGCGGTGGTCGAGAAGCTGCGCCGCGAAGGCCGTATCGTCGCCATGGCCGGCGACGGCGTCAACGACGCGCCGGCACTGGCCGCCGCCGAAGTCGGCATCGCCATGGGTACCGGCACGGACGTCGCGATCGAAAGTGCAGGCGTCACGCTGCTCAAGGGTGACCTCTTGGGTATCGTGAAGGCGCGGCGCCTGTCGCAGGCGACCATGCGCAACATCCGCCAGAACCTGTTCTTCGCCTTCGTCTACAACGCGGCCGGCGTGCCGATCGCGGCGGGAGTGCTCTATCCCTTCTTCGGCATCCTGCTGTCGCCCATCATCGCGGCGACCGCCATGGCGCTCAGCTCGGTGAGCGTGATCGGCAACGCTCTGCGCTTGCGGCGACTATCGCTGTGAACATGCGCGCTTCACCTCAATCGAATTTCGGGGAACCGTATTTTTCGCTGTCGTGACGCCGCCAGGGCCAATGCCCCTCGATCTCCACTTCGAGAGCGACGGAGAGGACAGTCCGGATTGCAATAATCGTCGCAAGCACACCGAGGCTCTCGAAGGTGGGGGTAATCGCAACAGTGCCTATGATATCCGCCGCCACAAGAAATTCGAGGCCTAGAAGAATACCGCGGCCAAGGTTGGCCCTGTAGCCGCGAAAGGCTGCCTCCCACTGCCCCGGAAGTCCTTCTCGAAAGAAGAAGAGAGTGGCAGCGATCGCGCCAAACACGATCACAACGACACCAATGGTTTCCAGCCCCATGGCCGCCCAGTGAAGGACATGGATGATCGAAGCTCGGGCTTCCATGGGCGCTCCAACGATCAGGGACGTCAGCAAGAGCGCTGTACTCAAACAGCATCGCCATCTCAAGCCCAAGCCGCTTTTCGAGAATGCTTTTGACCTACATCAAGGTAGTTAGCGTGCCGCCGCGCCAAAAGGTTGCCATGCCGATAGCTCTCGGCTGCGACACGAAGGAGATCGACCATGATGAGCATTCGAACGAGTGGTGCAATCCTGTCCTTGGCCGTGGCCGCGGCGGCATTCGGTTTCTGACAGCCGGCGTATGCCCAGCAATCGGGCATCGGCACGAGTGGCGTGCAGAGTCCCTCTGATGGACAGCCAATCGGGCGTAACGACTGGGTCCGCCAGCCCGGCGATCAGCCCGGCCCTAGCTCGGGCATGGCAATGCCTGGCGGCCCCGCCGCCGCCACACAGGCCATGGGAGGCGGAAAGTCAATGCGAGGCGGACACATGGGAGGTGGCACCGTGCCGGGGCCGGGCACTTATGGCCACTCCTCCTCGCCCAAGACGGGTGAGACGAAGGAAATCCAGGACATGCAGCGCAACATGCCGGCTACGCCGAGTCATTCGTCGACGTGGAAATGATGCCCCTGAAATCCGGGCGCCCATGCGGACGCCCGGATGAGGCGCTTGGCACGATTGTCGGCGTTTTCTCGGCTTACGCGGGGTTTCGTCGGCGCCGTCAGCGCCTTTTCGGTCTACGCTGCACGCGTGGCTCAAGCTGCCGAAAGTACGGTACCTGATAAACCATCGCTGTTTGCTATGTCGCCGGTGCACCTGCGGCTGCGCGCGCAGCACGACCGCTCCGTGGCCCGCAGGGTTTTCGTTTAGCCGATCTTCGCCGGCTTCCCAGAAACAGCCGATGCAGCGGAGCCAGCGTCGACAATCGACGCAACCGCTCACCAGCGCCAGACGCGACTGCTACGCTCCTGTGTGAGCGCCCTCGTTCTTGACCTAAGTCAAGGCGGCAAGCCGCCAGAGCGTTCAGTTTTCCTACCAAACGTCTGTTGGAGGCGTGATGGCGGAAGCAAACAGAACAGGGCAGACGATCGCCGTTCGTCCTTTGGGCATGGCCCTAAGCGCGTTTCTGGCGGTCTCCTACGTCCTTTGCATCGTGGGTTACCTCGTTCTGCCAGGCCTTCCGGTGAAGCAGGAGGCGCTTGCCATCTTCCTGCCCGGCCCCCCCCCTCTACAATTTTTTCAGCGCACGGCGCTGAGGCAGAGCCAACATGGCTCCCGCTTCAACATCCCGTTGGCGATTGCCCTTCAGGCTGGTGCTCATCGGGTTCCTGGCGGTTGCCACATTCTTTCTGCTCACGGAGCACACGGCCCACACTCTGGGCATCCTGCCCTATCTTCTCCTGCTGGCCTGTCCACTGATGCATTTCCTGCACCATGGGCATGGCGGGCACGGCGAGCACGACACCGGCGGGACCCCACCGCCGGAAGATCCGCAAAAGGCGCTCCGGCACGGATCATCCGGGTTGAAGACCTGAAAGAACCTTGGAGGCCAGCATGCCCGACGATACCGCTGCCTATGGCCTATGGTCTCTGGTCGCCATCAACTCGGCGATCTTCATTTTCTTTGCTTTCACGTTCTTCAGGCCGCAGACGCGGCGCGACTGGCGTTCGTTTGGCGCATTTAGCGCCTTCCTCGTCGCGCTGTTTGCCGAAATGTACGGCTTTCCACTCACGATCTATCTGCTCTCGGGCTGGCTGCAGAGCCGCTACCCAAACGTGAACTGGTTCTCTCACGACGCTGGCCACCTGCTGGAGATGCTCTTCGGCTGGAGGGCGAATCCGCATTCCGGCCCCTTCCACATCCTGAGCTTTGTTCTTATCGGCGGCGGATTCGTCGTGATCTCGATGAGCTGGAAGGTCCTTTACGAGGCGCAGCGCGAGCATCGACTCGCCACGACGGGCCCTTACGCGTACGTGCGCCATCCGCAATATGTCGGGTTCATCATGGTGATGCTTGGCTTCCTGCTGCAGTGGCCGACCCTGCTGACGCTGGCCATGTTCCCGGTCCTTGTGTTCATGTACGTGCGGCTGGCGAAGGCAGAAGAACGGGAGGCCTTGTCTGAATTCGGTGACGCCTACCAGCGCTACAGGCACGAGGTGCCTGGCTTCATCCCCGGCATAGGCTCCAGGTCAAAAGGCTCCGTTCCCGGAAGGTGAAGTGGCGGCCGCCGACAACACCCGTTGAAGTTGAAGGCTTTTCTCGACATCATGGCACGGGAAGCTGTCAATCCGGACAGCGCACTTCTCTGGATGTCGTGGTCTTGTCAGATCCTGTCTTTACGCTGATTCACAAATGGCGGGATGATCCCGACGGCACATACCGAAACTGGTTCCTGTGGGACGAGCGGCTCAAGAACTTTCGCTCGATCCGCCGTGGCATACAGCAAGTGGTTGCCGAGATCTCGCAGGGCGTGTTCGGCAACGCCTATCGCGGTTCCTCCTTGGAAACGGTCGTCGGCTCCATTGCCGAGCAGCGGCA
>JADHLS010000234.1 GCA_016780605.1 Reyranella sp. | reverse complement strand
CTTCGCCACCAGAAACGGATAGAGCATCTGGTTGTTGGAGCTGACCAGCACCGTATGGCCATCGGGCGGCTGCTTGGAGACATACTCGTGCGCCAGCGCGCCGCCTGCCCCGCCCTTGTTGTCGACGATGACGGTCTGGCCCAAGACCTTCTGCATCGGCTCCTGGATGGCGCGGGCCAACGCGTCCGTGCCGCCGCCGGGCGGAAAGGGCACCACGAGCTTGATCGGCTGCGAGGGGAACGTCTGTTGAGCCCTCGCCCCACCCGCCGCCGAGGCGACGAGCGAGGCGAGGATAAGCGTACGCCGGTTCATCAATGGGTCCCCTATCGATCGGTCCCTCATCGATCCGTGGACGAGCGGATGGCGGCAGCGCCGCCGCCGACCTCGATCTTCTGGCCGGTGTCGGTGAGCTTGCCGTCGTCGTTCTTGAACACCTGGATGTTCTTCTGGATCATGTTCTGCACCGCCACGGTCTTGCCGTCCTTGGAGAAGGACACGCCCTGCGACCAGGCGCCGATCGGCGCTTCGCTTACCTTGGTGAGCTTGCCGTTGTCGAACTTGTAGAGCACCACCATGCCGTTGGGCTTGAACTGCGGTGCATCCTTGGGCCGCGTCGAGCCGCCATGCGCCACGCCCGCGACCCACCTGCCGTCGCCCGACATCATCGAGCCCTCGAGGCTCTCATGACCGATGTCGACAGTTCCGACGATCTTGGGTTGATCGCCCGAGATGTCGATCACGGTGTACATGCCGTTGCCCTTGGGATCGCCGAGGCTTGCGACCACGGCGTACTTGCCGTCCGGCGTGATCGACACGGCATAGGGACGCGGCGCCACGTCGAGCGTTGCCTTCTCGGCGATCGAATCCGGCCCGAGCTTCACGACCGCGACCTTGGCGTCACCGTTGCGGGTGGCGACGCCGGTGCCGCCGTCGGGCGACACGGCGACGTGGCTCAGCAACGCCGCCGCCGGCACCAGGTCGATGGTCTTGACCAGGCTCACCTTGTTGCCGTCGATCGCCAGGATCGAGACCGACCCGGCCATGCGATTGGCGACGTAAGCGCGCTTGCCGTCCCTGGTCATCGAGATGCCGGCCGCGCCCGCGCCGGTGTTGAGCGTGTCCAAAACCTTCTGGCCTTTGAGGTCGATGACGCTGACCTTGGTGTCGGGCTGGGTCTTGGCCTTGTCGGCCGGATCGATCTTGGTCGAGGCGGCGACCAGCGCCAGCGATTCGTCGGGCGTGACGGCGACCGAGGTCGGCGGCCCTACGACGCTGCCCGGCACGTTGTTGATCGTGCCCAGCACCTTCACCGGCGACTGGCCGAGGTCGAGGATGGTGATGGAATCCGGTGTCGGATTGTCGGCGTTGCTGGTGACGCCGTTCTCCTGCTTGACCTTGTGGTCGTTCGACGAGACGGCGATCTGCGCCCAGGCGCTAGTTACGACTGGCGCTGCAGCAAGACCTAACGCTACACAAATGCCGGATATGGCTGTGTTCCGCATGGCGTCCCTCCTGGCCCGCTCACTTGATTGGAGCGTTGGCCGGAAGGGACCCTAGAGCATGTACCGTGCAGAAGAAATCATGCTCTTCCGGACCGCCGGCCTCCGGCCGGCATCATCCGCTTGAGCCGGCGAGACGCCGGCGGTCCGCAAGACCCTGATCAGACCATGCCCAGCGCGTGCTTGTAGGTGTCGAGCAGCGTTTCCTGCTCGGCGCGGTCGGCGGCGTCCATCGAGCGCAGCGAAACGATTTTCCGCATGGTCTTGACGTCGTAGCCGACGCCCTTGGCCTCGCTGTAGACATCGCGGATGTCGCCGCCGATCGCCTTGCGCTCCTCCTCGAGCTTCTCAATGCGCTCGACGAAGCTCTTCAGGCGGTCAGCCGAGATCGGCCCGGCCTTGGTCTTCTTCGAAACGGCGCTCCCATCCGGCATGTCCAACACTCCTTGATCCGACGGCCGGACCATAAGAGCGCAGGGCCTTCGGGCTCAATGACACTTCGGCGATGAAAGACGGGGATAACGGGGACGGGCGCCTAGAGTATCTTGTCGATCTTCTGCACCAGATTGAGAGCCACCGTTTCGGGGCTGCCGGTGCCTGCCCGGACAAACTTCACCGGTGCCCCCTCGATCGCCAGCGCATCCTTCGTGATCTTTCCGGTCGCCACCCGAATGACGGGTTTGCCCGCCGACTGCGCAAATGCGGCTTCACGGGTCTGATAGAGGCTGGTCTGTTCCGCCCCCAGCACGATGACTGCGTCGCTCTTGGCGATCTGTTCCTTAGTCCAGTCCTGGATGCTCACGCCGGCAGGGATGTCGATATCGCGCGCCACCTCGTACTCCTTGTCCTGGAGGACCCTCGCGACATGCGAAGCCAGATTGGCGTTGTCCACCGAGTACGACAGGAAAACTGTCGGACGCGCCTGCTTCGCCGGCGTCTTGGTAGCGGCTTTGGCCATCGCCTCTTTCGACGGAGCACCCTCCGCAAGCTTCAGCCAGTGCTGCAGCACCTTCTTGCGGCCGACCTTCATCTTCACCTCGGCAACGATCTGGAATTCACCCCAGCCGCTGCTGCTGAGCTTGAACTTGTTCGCGGGCGTGTCCCGTCGGACGACCGACGGCGAAAATGTCGGATGAAGCTTCCAAATCACTTCCGCGACGTTGTCGAGCTCGGACGGTGCCCCCTCCAGCCAGACCGACCAGCTCCAGTGACTCTCGTCCTTCGGCTTGGACTGCTGTGCGATCACGAGTGTCATCACACACTCCGCATTTCCACGTGAAGCCATTGTGGGAACTCGCCCGACCTCAACCGCGCGGGCGGATCCTCGATCTCGACGTCGATGGCGACGTCATCCTTCACGCCGGGTACGGCAAGGAAGACCCCGCCCGGCTGTATGCTGACCCTTGCATCCTGCCACGCTCCCGGAACGCCCTGACGCGGCACCAATCGGACCTGGCATCGGGCGCTGCGTTTGCTGGCGATCGCCGCGGCCGTGTCAGGCAGCAATCGCACCAGCAGATTGCGGCCAGCCTCGGCTTTCCAGGTTCCGATGTTCTCCGACAACCGGATCAGCGCGTCGGTGGGCGCCGCGAGATCGAGCGGGATGTATTCATTCTCAGCGAATGGCCCGCGCCCGCGGTCCACCCCCTTCTGCACCAAGGCGATCGCCCGCTGGCCCCGCGCCAGCGCCGAGGTCAATTCACCCAGGACCCACTCCGTGGGCAAAAACTTGTTGCCCCTTCCCGCCAGTTTCCTCTCGCATGTGAGGAGAGCGATCAGCGCGTCTGATTCTTTGATTCGCCTCTGTACGGCGGGGGTCAGTTCCTCTCCTCCGACTGATTCGCCCGTCACGGTGACCAGGCCGTGGCTCTGAAGGAGGCGACCGATGTCGCGCACGAGATTCAGAATCGGCCGGCCGCCTCTTGGGTTGAACGGAAACGCGAGAAAGACCTTGTTCATCGGACAAGCCCCATAAGAGCAAGCCTTCTAGCCAAGAGAATTGCTCGCCCTACAACTTCTCTTTGAAGTTTCCGATAATATTGCTCCTGCTGTTGAAGGACAACACGTCCGCACGCGCTCAGCCGTGCTTGTGTCCTGACTTGTCGAAGGCCGTCTTCTGGTCGCCCGAGGCTTCCTTCTGGTACTTGGCCTTCCACTGGTCGTAGGGCATGCCGTAGACGATCTCACGCGCCTTGGGGTCGGCAATGTCGATGCCCTGCTTGCCCGCCTCCTCGCGATACCAGCGCGACAGGCAGTTGCGGCAGAAGCCGGCCAGGTTCATCAGGTCGATGTTCTGCACGTCGGTGCGCTCCTGCAGGTGCGCGACCAGGCGGCGGAAGGCGGCGGCTTCGAGTTCGGTGCGGGTCTTGTCGTCCATGGCGATCTCCTGGGGGCCAGAGGCTGGTCCGGGATATGGGGTCGCCCCGCAGTATAAACCAGCCGACAGCGGCCGGCGCCAGCGCTCAGGCAGCCTGCGCTTTTGTGGCAGGCACCGACCGTTCCCGCCGCGCCGCCTCGGCCGCCGCCGCCATCGCCAGCAATCCGCCGGCAATCGCCAGATCCTTGAAGAACAGTGTGCGCTCGGCCTTGTTGGCGAGGTCGGCATGAAAGACGACCGCCGCGATCAGGCAGAAGCCCGCGAGCGCACCCGCGGCATCGCGCACCCGCCACCCGACCAGCAGGGCGAGCCCCGCGCCGATCTCCAGGACGATGACCGCCGGCAGCAGGAAGGACGGCACGCCGAACGCGGCCATGTGCTCGAGGAAGGGTTGCGGTCCGGTCGCCTTGGCAATGCCGGCCCCGATGAAAAGCAGGGCGATCAACGCCCGCCCGACGATGGACGCCAGTCTGGGAAGGCTCATCGGCCATCTCCTCCTACAGGAAGATCGGAAGCTTGGGCGTGTGCAGCAGCAGCACGGTCTCGGCGTGCGCCACGGCATCGTGCACGCCGTCCGGCGGCGTGTAGAGATAGTCGCCCGTCTTCAGCCGCCGGTCGCCGATCGTGATGTCGCCGCTCACCACATAAAGCTCCTCGCCTTCGGGGTGTGTGTGCGGCGCGCCCTTGGCGCCGGCGGCAAAGCGCAGGAAGAACGTCGCGCCGCCACCGGGATGGGGACGCAGCACGGAGTAATCCAGCCCGGCGGCCTCGGTCGGAACCCAGTGCCGCTCCTGCCAGCTCTTCTGAACGATCTCGCTCATGTTCCCTCCGATCACAGCCGGGAGGTAGTCACCAACAAAGTCGGCGTCTAATATCAATTCATGCGTCAGTGATAGCGAATAACGATCAGAGAATCCGCCGATGAACCTGCGCCGACTCGATTGCTTCCTGGCCGTCGCCAGGGAACTGCATTTCCGCCGCGCCGCCGAGCGACTGCACACGGCCCAGCCCGCCCTCTCGGCGCAGATCGCGAAGCTCGAGCATGAGCTCGGCGTGGCGTTGTTCGAGCGCAGCCGGCGCAAGGTCACGCTGACCCCGGCTGGCGCGGCGCTGCTCGCCCGCGCGCGGCTGCTCGTCCCGACCTTGCGCGACGCGCTTGCCGAGGCGACGTCGATCGGCGAGGGCCGCGCCGGCAGGCTCACCGTAGGCTTCGTCGGCTCGGCCGCTTATCAGCTGTTGCCGCGCGTCCTGCGCGTGGCCGAGAAGGAGCTGCCCACCGTCCAGATCGTGCTGCGCGAGGCCACGAGCCCAGTCCAGGCCGAGGCGTTGGCGGTCGGCGAGCTCGACCTCGCGGTGACGCGCGTTCCCAGCCCACTGCCGGCGCTCAGCTCGACCAAGATCGTCGCCGAGCCATTCGTGGTGGCGCTGCCCGCGCGCCATCCCCTGACGCGCAACAAGGTGGTGGCGGCGAAGCGGCTCGACGGCCTGCCGCTGGTGACCCTGCCGTCCGGCGCCGGCGTGCTGCGCGATGCGATGCTGGCCGAGTTGGCCGATGCCGGCGCCAGCCCACGGATCGTCGACGAGGTGTTCGAGATGCCGACCATTCTCGGCCTGGTCGCCGCCGGACGCGGCGTCGCCCTGGTGCCGGCCGCGGTCTCGGAGCTTCGCCTCAAAGGGGTGGTGTTCCGCCGCTTGCGATCGCCCAAGCGGCACGCCGAGCTCTGGGCGCTCAAGCGGCGCGACGATCAGAGGCCGGTTGTCCGTACGTTGATCCAGCTGCTGTCGCGCTTCTCGAATGTCGCCGGCTAGCGATCAGGGACCGCTTCGAAGTCCGCAGCGATGTCTGCCCGAATTCGCATGCGCACATCCGCCGCCACAGGCGTGTTGCCGAGCAACGCCAAAAAGCGCTCGCGCTGGACGATGCCACGCCGGGCGAGTTCGCGGGTGAAGGCGATATCCTTGGCGCCGCGTGCGACATACTTGGCGATCGCAAGATCATGCGGCTCCAGGCACAAGCCCCTTACCCCTTCGCTATCGCCCGGCGGCAAATTCACGAGTCGGCCTCTCCATCCTCTCGGCAGCACGGCGGTCGCTACGTCGACAGGGTCAGCGTAGTAGCCGTAGGTTTGATGAAACGGCGAATCGACGCCGACCTCGTTCAGCAGCTCCGTCAGCTCCGGGTTTTTTAGGGCGACCAGGTCGACCTCGGCCGACATCTCTATGCCGTTCGTCGGCCTGGTCACCCTTCGCGCGAGCGGGCCACGTTTCAACGATGCCAGCAGTGCCGTTACTTGCTGTTTTCTGCGCCCGTATGGTGCGCAATAAACAAATTATCTGTCGCGGACCGGCGCCGATCCACAATGGACTGATGACGAAAGTTATTTTATAATTACTGTGTAGCTAGAGCAGAGCCTTCGTCACGGCGGCGCCGATCGCCGGCGCCAGCCGGACCCCCCAGGCGCGGGCGTCGTCGGGCGTGGCGATCAGGTCCTGCCGCACCTCGAGCGAGCAGTGCGGCAGCTTGCGGGTGCGGGCATGGGCATTGAGCGTGTATTCGTACGAGGCGCGCGCCGAATAGGGCTCGTTGTCGCCCACGATCAAAGCGGAATCGCGCCGCAGCTCCGCCAGCAGCGGCTCGGGCAGGCGCGCATCGTCGTTCCACAGCACGCCGACATGCCAGGGACGCTTGAAGCCGTTCATCTGCGGCGTGAAGGAGTGCATCACCAGCAGCGCCACGGCGCGGCGCCCCGCGGTCATGCGATCGAGCTGGCGGTCGACCTCGCGATGATAGGGCCAGAAGCAGGCATCGGCCCGCGCATCGACCTGCTCCTTGGTGAGGCCCCTGTTCGCCGGCACCGGCGTGCCGTCACTGACCTCGGGTGTCGAGCCCTCGCCGCCTGGCCAGCGGTTGCAGTCGATCACAAGCCGCGAGTAGCCCGAGGCGACCAGCGGCGCGTCGAGCGCCTCGGCGAGTGCCAGCGCCGCGTCGAGGCCGCCAATGTCCCAGCCGATGTGGCGCGCGAGCTCGTCGTCGCTGATGCCGAGACTGCCCAGTGCCTTCGGCACGGCCTTGCTGGCGTGGTCGCAGAGCAACAGCAACGGCGCCTTGCCCCGTTCATTGTGAACGGAAAACGCCGCCGGGTCGCCCGGCCCGAGCAGCTGATTGGGCAACTGTTGCATCGCGCCCCTATAGTGCGTAGATCGCGCAAATGAAAGATGCCGAAGCCCGTGCGCTGTTGCGCCAACTGTTCGATGCAGCGCTGGCCGCCGCGCGCCCCGCCACTTGCCTCGCGCCCTACATCGCGAAACTGCAGCCGCCGAAAGGGCGCACGATCGTGATCGGCGCCGGCAAGGCGAGCGCCGCGATGGCCAAGGCTGTCGAGGATCAGTGGCCGCATCCGCTGCAAGGCCTCGTCGTGACACGCTACGGCTATGGCGAGACCTGCCGCAGGATCGAGATCGTCGAGGCCGCTCATCCCGTGCCGGACGAAAAAGGCCGCGCTGCCGCGGGCCGCATCCTCGAGACGGTCAAGGGCCACACGCCGGACGACCTGGTGCTTTGCCTGATCTCCGGCGGCGCGTCGGCGCTGCTCGCCCTGCCCGCGCCCGGCCTCACGCTTGCCGACAAGCAGGAGGTCAACCGCGCGCTGCTGAGGTCGGGCGCCAACATCGTGGAGATGAACACGGTGAGAAAGCACCTTTCCGCCATCAAGGGCGGGCGGCTGGCCGTCGCGGCGCAGCCGGCGCGGGTGTT
>JADHLS010000233.1 GCA_016780605.1 Reyranella sp. | reverse complement strand
TTCTCTCCGGCCGACTGCCGGCAGCTCATCGTCGACGCACCGTCGGTGGTGGCGCGCTACTTCCCGCACTACCGCGCGCTCTACGACATGCGCGGCTGGACCATGTTCGAGTCGATCGACCGCGTGTACGACGCCTCAAAGGCAGCGAGGCGGCTCGGCTTCACCTGCAAGACCGGCTTCGCCGAGATCCTGGAAAGCCTGCGCTAAGCTTCTTGCCGGACCGCGGGCCTCCAGGCCCGCTCATGGCCGGGAGCGCGGCACTCCAGTGCCGCTCATAGGGTGTCGAAGCGGTATATGATGCGCCACTGGAGTGGCGCGCTCCCGGCAAAGACGAAGATTATGAGCGGGCCTGGAGGCCCGCGGTCAGGCAAGAAATCACCCTCTCACCTTCGGCATCATGATCATGTCCCACGGGCTCGGCACGTCGCCGTGCGGGACCCAGACCAGGGCCGGCGCGTTCAGGGCGAACGCCTTCTTCAGGCAGTCCTCGAGCTCAGCCGCATCGAGCGCCTTGAACGCGGCGATGCCGAAGCTCTCGGCCAGCCTCACGAAATCGGGGTTCTGCAGGTCCGAGGCGATCAGGCGGTTGCCGTAGCGCTGCTGCTGGATGCGCTTGACGTTGCCGAAGCCGGCATTGTCGAACACCACGACGACCACGGCGAGGTTGTGGCGCACCGCCGTCGCCAGCTCGCCCACCTGGTACATGAAGCCGCCGTCGCCTGCGATCGCCAGCACCTTCCTGTCCGGCATCGCGGCCTTGGCGCCCAACGCCGTGCCGAAGCCCCAGCCGAGATTGTCCTGGTAACCCGGCGACAGGAAGCTGCGCGGCCGCTCGATGGGGAGTGCCAGGCGCGAGGCGAAGCCCACCTGGCTTACCTCGTCGACGAAGATGCCGTCCTCGGGCAGGGCGGCGCGGATCGCCTTCAGGAACGAGCGCTGCGGTTCGAGCCGCGACAGCCGCTCGTCGAGCCAGGCGCGATGGCCTTTCAGCTCCTCGCCGCGCGAGGCGCGGGCACGGTTGTGCGCCGGCAAGGCGGCGATCAGGGCCCGCAGTTGGGGCGCCGCATCGCCGATCAAGGCGACGTCGGGTTTGTGGAAGCGCTCATGCTCGTCGGGATCGATGTCGAGCCGCACGACCTTGAGGTTCGCATCGACGCCCCAGTTGCCGTTCTGGATGAAGAAGCGCGTGCCGACCGCCAGCACGGCATCGGCGTCCTTCCACAGCCGATGACCGACCGGCAGGTCGACGGCCAGCCGATGGCTACTTGGCACCACGCCGCGCCCGCGCCGGTAGGAGATGACCGGCGCCTCCAGCATCTCGGCGATCCTGATCACTTCCGGGCCGGCCTCGATGGCGCCGCCGCCGATCACCAGCACCGGCCGCTCCGCCGCGCCCAGGATCTTCGCCGCGGCGGCGATCGCCTCCCCGTCGATCGATTCCGGCGGCCGGGGCAGCGGGCCGTCGGGCAACGTCACTTCGCCGACCTTGGCCCAGGCATCGAGCGCGCATTCCAGCACCACGGGCCGCGGCCGGCCGGTGGTGGCGTGCCAGATCGCCTGGCTGACCAGCGTCGGCGCTTCCCGCGGGCTGCGGATGCGCTCGGCCCATTTGGTGATGTGGCGCACGAGGCCGAACTGGTCGTGGATCTCGTGCAGATGTCCATGGCCCTTGTCGATGTCGGCCTGCGGGATCTGGCCGACCAGTCCGATCACCGGCGCATTCATGCCGTAGGCCGTGAGCAGTGCGGCTCCTGCGTTCAACAGGCCGGGGCCGGGCACGACCGCGAAGGCCTGAGGCTTGCCGGTGGCGAGTGCCGCGCCCAGCGCCATGTAGGCCGCCGTCTGCTCGTGTCGTGGATGAATCACACGCAATCTGCCAGCGACGTGATAGAACGCATCGAACAACGGGTCGTTGTGCAAGCCGGGCAGGGCATAGACCGTGTCGAGGCCGTGGCGGAGGAGAGTTTCGACCGTGGCTTCGGCCGTGGACATGCGGGGCATGCTGCCGATCTATAGAGCCGGCAGAGAGCGATCAAGGCGGCGATGCGGCTGATCCTGTTCGCGCTCTTCGCTGCGGGCGCGCTCGCGCTCGCCGTCGTGTTGCTGGCCTGGCTCGCCGAACGGCGGCTCGATCGCCTCGCCGATGCCATCTCCTTCACCGACCCGGCGCGCGTGCCCCACGTCGATGTCGCGCTGGTGCTGGGCACCGCGCCGATCGGCCCGGAGGGCGGCCCCAATGTCTACTTCGTCAATCGCCTCGATGCGGCGGCGGCGCTGTGGAAGGCGGGCAAGGTGAAGTATTTCATCGTCTCCGGCAGCACCGACGAGCCGGCGGCGATGCGCGCCGGCCTGATCGAGCGCGGCGTGCCGCCGGCGGTGATCTATCGCGATCCCGAGGGCTTTCGCACCTGGGACTCCGTCTTGCGCGCCCGCGACGTCTATGGCCAGAAGCGCCTGGTGATCGTCTCGCAGCGCTTCCATCTCAGTCGTGCGCTGTTCCTGGCGCGGCATCTCGGCATCGATGCCTGGGGCTTCGAGGCGCGTGATGTCAGCACGCCCTACAGCGTCTTCACCGAGCTGCGCCGCTTCCCCTCGGCGCTCAGGGCGTACATCGACGTGTGGAGGGATGTGCCCCCGCCCGCTTCAGCTGGCGCGACGGTGAAGATCGGGGTGGATCGGCCGTGATTTTTCTTGTCGTCCTGAGCGCAGCGAAGGACCTCATCGCCGTTTGCAATCGGCATGAGATCCTTCGCTACGCTCAGGATGACGGAGGCAGGCGCGTGGCTATCGGAGTCGACCGTCCGGAACGGCCGCCATGTCGCGCAGCTCGGGCACCGGCGAGACGACGGGCTTGCCGGCGAAGTGCGCATCGAGGTTCTGGCGCACCAGGGTGGTCATGCGCCGTTGTGCGTGCTCCGTGCCGCCGCCGAAGTGCGGCGTCATCACCAGGTTGTCGAGCCCCAGCAGCTCCTCGCCCTCGTAGGGTTCCTCGTCGAAGACGTCGAGCGCGGCGCCCTCGATCACGTTGTTGCGCAGCGCCTCGGCGAGCGCCTTCTCGTCCACTGCCCAGCCGCGGCTGATGTTCAGCACATGGCCGCGCGGGCCCAGGGCCTTCAGCACCTCGGCGTTGATGATGTGCCGGTTGGAGGCGTCGGAACGCAGGCAGACAATCAGGTAGTCGCACCAGGTGGCGAGCGCCATGACGTTGGGGAAGTAGGCATAGTCGACGTCGCTCCGCTTGTTGCGATTGCAGTAGCCGATCTCGACGTCGAAGCCTTTTATGCGCTTCACGAACTCCAGGCCGATCGCGCCCAGCCCCAGGATGCCGACCTTGCCGCCCGTCAGCCCGGCGATCGGGCCGAAGCGGTTGGGGATGCGCTTGGTCCAGTCACCGCGGCGGATCATCTTGTCGGCGCGCACGATGCGTCGCGTCGAAGCGAGCAGGATTCCGACGGCCATCTCGGCAACGTCGGGTGCGTTGGCGTCGGCGCCGTGCGTCACCATGATGTTGCGCTTGCGCGCGGCGGCAAGATCGATGCGCTCATAGCCCGTGCCGTAGCAGCAGATCAGCGACAGCCGCGGCATCGACGCCATCAGCGCATCGGAGGCGCCGACGCTGCCCGTCGTGACCAGCGCCTGGACATGCGGCTGCGCCGCCTTGGGCACCAGCGCGGGGTCGGGTTTGTCCATGTGGCCCGCGATCTCGTAATTCTCGGACAAGGTGGCGAGCGTCGTCTTGGTGAAATGGAAGCCGGTGAGGATGATGGGACGTTGAACCATGATGTATTCAGTATCCCGCGACCGTTACAGGGCGTAAACGAGCGTTTAAATACGCGTGGCGGGGACAGTCATTGCCACGCGGCGAAAATGCGGCTTGGCAAGCATGGGGCCGCTGTGCAAGGTGCGGCGCCAAAGCTGTTTTCCGCGTCTCCAACCGACCCGTTGCTCCATGAAAATCGCCATTCTCAAAGAACGCCGGCCGCACGAGACCCGCGTGGCCGCGACTCCCGAGACCGTCAAGAAGCTGAAGGCGCTGGGTGCGGAAGAGATCGTGATCGAGACGGGTGCGGGCATTGCTGCCGCCTACACCGACCAGGCCTATAGCGATGCCGGTGCAATGATCGTGCCGGACGCTGCCGCGGCTGCCGCAGCGGCCGACGTCATCTTCAAGATCCAGCGGCCGATGGCGGCGGCGGACGGCGTCGACGAGCTCGCGTTGTTGCGCCAGGGCCAGGTGCTGATGTCGCCGCTGGGCGCGCTCACCAACAAGGAGCTGGTGCAGGCGCTGGCGGCCAAGGGCGTGACGTCGTTCGCACTGGAGCTGATCCCGCGTATCACCCGCGCGCAGTCGATGGACATCCTGAGCTCGCAGGCCAATCTCGCGGGCTACAAGGCGGTGCTGTCGGCCGCCAACCAGTACGGCCGCATCCTGCCGCAGATGATGACGCCGGGCGGCACGCTCGCTCCCTCGCGCGCCTTCATCATGGGCGTGGGCGTGGCGGGCCTGCAGGCGATCGCCACGGCGCGCCGCCTGGGCTCGATCGTGACGGCGACCGACGTCAGGCCGGCCACCAAGGAGCAGGTGCAGTCGCTCGGCGCCAAGTTCATCGCCGTCGAGGACGAGGAGTTCAAGGCGGCCGAGACCGCCGGCGGCTATGCCAAGCAGATGAGTGCCGAGTACCAGGCCAAGCAGGCGGCCCTCGTGGCCGAGCACATCAAGACCCAGGACATCGTCATCACCACGGCGCTCATTCCCGGCCGCAAGGCGCCGGTGCTGGTGAGCGAGGACATGGTCAAGACCATGAAGCCCGGTTCGGTGATCGTCGACATGGCGGTCGAGCAGGGCGGCAACTGCCCGCTGTCGGAGTTCGGCAAGACGGTCGAGGCGCATGGCGTCAAGATCGTCGGTCCCGCCAACCTGCCCGGCGAGCTTGCGACCGATGCCTCCTCGCTGTTCGCCCGCAACCTGCTCAACTTCATCACGCCCATGGTCGACAAGGAGACCAAGGCGCTCAAGATCGACACCAACGACGAGGTCGTGAAGGGCACCCTGGTGACCCAGAACGGCCAGGTCGTGCATCCCTCGTTGCAGAGTTAGGAAGGCCGATGGACGACAGGATTGCCGGCGAAGCCGCCAAGCTCGCGACGCAGGCGCAGGAGCTGGCCACCAATCTCAAGGCGGTGGCGCAGCAGGTCACCGATGCCG
Organism: Reyranella sp.; assembly: GCA_016780605.1. GTDB lineage: Bacteria > Pseudomonadota > Alphaproteobacteria > Reyranellales > Reyranellaceae > Reyranella. The sequence continues at coordinate 2,487 of JADHLS010000233.1, read as the reverse complement.
CGGCCCAGGGCGCGGCGGCCGTGCCCGACGGCCACATGCCGTTCGTGGCGCTGCTCACCATCTTCGCGCTCGCCTGCTTCGTCGGCTACTACGTGGTCTGGCGGGTGACGCCGGCGCTGCATTCGCCGCTGATGGCGGTCACCAATGCCGTCTCGTCGGTGATCATCGTCGGCGCGCTGCTGGCCGCGGGCCTGAAGGGTCTGGGGGCCGCGCAGCTGTTCGGCGCCATCGCCGTCGTGTTGGCCGCGATCAACATCTTCGGCGGCTTCATCGTCACGCACCGCATGCTGTCGATGTTCAAGAAGAAGCCGGTCAAGAAGTAGGCGGAGACTTTTCAGGTGATCACCCACGAAATCGCCGCCTACGGCTATCTGATCGCGGCCATCTGCTTCATCATGGCGCTGCGCGGCCTCAGTTCCCCTGAGACCTCGCGCGGCGGCAACCTCTACGGCATCGTCGGCATGGTGGTGGCGATCGGCGTCACCGTGGCCTCGCCGGGCGTCGTCTCGCCCTGGCTGATCGTCGGCGGCCTGGTCGTCGGCGGCGCGATCGGCGCGGTGGTCGCCATGCGCATCCAGATGACGGCCCTGCCGCAGCTGGTGGCGGCCTTCCATTCGCTGGTTGGTTTGGCGGCGGTGTTCGTGGCGGCGGCGGCGTTCGTCTCGCCCGAGGCCTTCGGCATCGGCACGCCCGGCAAGATCCACACGCAGAGCCTGATCGAGATGGGGCTGGGCACGGTGATCGGCGCCATCACCTTCACCGGCTCCGTCGTGGCCTTCGCCAAGCTGCAGGGCCTGGTCTCGGGCTCGCCCCTGGTGTTCCGCGGCCAGCATCCGCTCAACGCGCTGCTCGGCATCGTGCTGGTGCTGCTGCTGGTGTGGTTCGCCCTGCGCGGGCACCCCATCACCTTCATCCTGCTGATCGCCCTGTCGCTCCTGATCGGCTTCCTGCTGATCCTGCCGATCGGCGGCGCCGACATGCCGGTCGTGGTGTCGATGCTCAATTCCTATTCGGGATGGGCGGCGGCCGGCATCGGCTTCACCCTGGGCAACACCGCGCTGATCGTCACCGGCGCGCTTGTGGGCTCCTCGGGCGCCATCCTGAGCTACATCATGTGCAAGGGCATGAACCGCTCGATCTTCAACGTGATCCTGGGCGGCTTCGGCACCGACAGCTCGGCGGCGGGCGGGGCGGCCCACGCCAAGACCGACAAGCCGGTCAAGGCGGGCTCGGCCGAGGACGCGGCCTTCCTGATGAAGAACGCGCAGTCGGTGATCATCGTGCCGGGCTACGGCATGGCCGTGGCCCAGGCCCAGCACGCGCTGCGCGAGATGGCCGACATCCTGAAGAAGGACGGTGTGCAGGTGCGCTACGCCATCCATCCGGTGGCGGGCCGCATGCCCGGCCACATGAACGTGCTGCTGGCCGAGGCCAACGTGCCCTACGACGAGGTCTTCGAGCTCGACGACATCAACCGCGATTTCGCCTCGACCGACGTCGCCTTCGTGATCGGCGCCAACGACGTCACCAACCCTGCGGCCAAGACCGATCCGACGAGCCCGATCTACGGCATGCCCATCCTCGACGTCGAGCGGGCGCAGACCGTGCTGTTCGTGAAGCGCGGCATGGCCTCGGGCTATGCCGGCGTCGACAACGAGCTGTTCTTCCGCGACAACACCATGATGCTGTTCGCCGACGCCAAGGTGATGTGCGAGAACATCGTCAAGGCGCTGGAGGGCTCGGCGCATTAGATCGGCTTCCTCCCCTTCGCGGATTCCGCGAAGGGGAGGTGCCCCCAAAGGGGGCGGAGGGGTCATGGGCAGCCGACGTGCGGTCGCTCATGACCCCTCCGTCGCCGTATGACGGCGACACCTCCCCTGCGCGGGATCCGCGCAGGGGAGGGAGCGCTTCCCTGAAGATGAATTGCTCCCGATTACGACGCCTTTGCCAGCCGGGCCGCGACGTCGTCGCGACGCTTGTAGAGCCATTGCATCAGCATGTGACCGACGACCATCTGCAGGTCCTCGCTGATCTGCATGTCGTCCACCGCGAAATGGATCGGCACATCGGCCAGTTGCTTGGCCTTGCCGCCGCTGTAGCCGAGCACGGCATAGCTGCGCACGCCCATCTCGCGCGCGCATTCCAGGGCGCGCAGGATGTTGGGTGAATTGCCGCTGCCCGAGAACGCGATCAGCACGTCGCCGCGTTCGGCCTGCACCTGCAATTGCATCGAGAAGACGTGTTCGTAGCCTTCGTCGTTGGCCAGCGCCATGACCAGCGCCGGATTGGCCGGCAGCGCCGTCACGCGCAGGCCGGAGCCGGCCTTCTTGGAGATCCCATAGAGAAAATCATTGGCCAGATGGATGGCGTTGCCCGCGCTGCCGCCATTGCCGCACATGAAGACGCGGCGGCCGGTCTGCCAACAATCCAGCAGCTCCTCGGCGAGCTTGCCGACCCCGGACCAATCCGCGCTGGCCAGCGTCGCCT
>JADHLS010000232.1 GCA_016780605.1 Reyranella sp. | reverse complement strand
TGGCTGGTCGTATTTCGTGGGCGCGCCCCGAGCACGCGTGTACGACTACGTCACCATCGCCCACCAAGCTCCGCTTGCGATGGCTGAGAGATGCGTGCGCTCCCGCCCTGCGGAGAGGTGCATGCGTGAAAGACTGGCTCGTACCGCCCGTCCTGTTCCCGATCTTTCTGGTTGTGTTGATTGTCGGCGACGCGATCCTGCGCACGCCGACGTGCCTGCCGTGTCGCAGGCGCGCCCGTACATTCGGCGGAGGCCCCCACGGGCAGCGTCCTAATGCGAAGAGGGCGGATGCGAGCCGCACGCTTCGCCGGCCGTCAGCTCGTTCCGGAACTCGCGTCGCGACACGGTTGCCAGGGCCATGCCTGGGATGACGAGATGGCACGCCGGCTTAATGAGCTTTTGGACAGAGCCGATGCCAAGGAGGGCACCCCATGACCGACGAACCGATCGAGCTCGACCATCGTCGCGGCATGGCCGCCCAGAAGGCGACCAGCTCGCGCCGGCTGCTGGCCGAGGTCGAGGCCAACGAACAAGCGCTGCGCCGGCGGCGGGAGGAGCTCGAAACCCACCTCATCGCCGCCCCCGCCCGTACCTGGGCAGAGGCGGCGGAGAAGGCGCGCTATGTAATCGGGCTCTATGCCGCGACGCTGGGCAGCGGCGATACGCAGCGGCACACGCTGGTGGCGGCCGTGCTCGCCGACTTCGAGCGTCTCGCCGCCGACGAAGCGGCTGCGCCGGAATGAGTGGCTCGAACCAGGGGCAGGTCGGGTGGTGGCATTTCCCTTTGAGTGCCTGACCACGCAGGAGGAGGACGGATACCGCTGCTGATCGCTTCTTGCGGACAGAAAGGAGATGCTGTTTGGCGACACGACGGTGCCGCGTGGGCGAAGCCGTCTCAGCCCCGCTTCTTCTTCACAGCTTTCTTCACCGCTGCTTGAGGGTGCACTGCAGTCGCCAGCATTCGGCGTACAGTAGCCTCGAACAGGACGTTGGGCTGGGGCCGGAGCTTGGTCCCGGCGGCCTTCTTGTTCATTCCTGCTTTGGGCTGTGGGCTGGCGGCGAGCATTCGGCGTACCGTAGCCTCGTAGAGGACGTTGGGCTGAGACCGGAGCTTGGTCCTGGACGATCTCTTAGGCATGACATTCGAACCGCATGGTAAAGACGACCTCGCGCTGCATATAACGCGTTCCTTTTCCGCCGCCGACTCGCAAATCGCGCAGTCCCCGGTTCCGATGGTCTAGCTGATTCGAGCTGGACCCATCACGCTCTTTAGCCGGCCGACCGCGCGGCCTCGCGAAAGCCGACCAGACGCCCCGCCGCCTCGTCCCACAAGGTGAGCCACGGCGCGCACATCCCACCTCGCAGGCTGAGCGGCTTGATCGGCCACAGCGCCTGGACGGCCTCGTGCGCCGCGCCGAGGCGATAGTTGGGCACGCGCGTATTGAGATGGTGGACGTGATGGAAGCCGATGTTGCCGGTCAGCCAGCGCAGGGCGCGCGGCAGGCCGAACCAGGACGAGGCCTCCATCGACGCCTCGACCGGGTCCCACTCCGCGCGCCGCGTCCACCGGGCGGTCTCGAAGCGGTGCTGCAGCGAGAACAGCCAGACGCCCAGGATGGAGGCGACGACCATGATCGAGACGTGGATCGTCAGCACTTCCCGCCAGCCGATCGCCAGCGCCAGGGTGGCGAACAGCGTCGCCACGGCGGCATTGGTGAGATGGACCGAACGGCGCTCGCGCACCCAGTGGCGCGGCGTATCGAACGGTACCCGGTAGACGACGAGGAAGACCACGGGTGGCAGCAGCAGGTGGGCAACCAGCGGATGGCGCGGCAGGCGGTGCAGCAGACGTCGCCAGCGCGACAAGGCGAGATATTCGCGCACCGTCAGGCAGGCCGAGTAGAGATCCGCGCCCTCGCGGCGGTCGAGGTTGCTCCAGTTGCCGTGATGCAGGGTGTGCTGGCGCGCCCAGTTGGCGAACGGGGTAAGCGTCAGCAGGCTGCAGGCTCGGCCGACGAGGGTATTGGCGCGCGCGGAGGGGAAGAAGGAGCCGTGGCCGCAGTCGTGCTGGACGATGAAGACGCGCACCAGCAGGGCGCCTGTCGGCAGCGCAAGGGCCAGGGTGAGGAAGACGGAGATCGGGTAGACGAGATACATCGCCGCACACGCGGCAATGAATGGGCCAAAGGACGTCAGGAGCTGGAGCGCTCCCTGACCTCTGATCGGCTGTGCGAAGGCCGCAGCGGCCTTGCGCACCTCGACACCCGAGCGTTTGGGCGCCCGGGAGGCATGCATGAAAGGTCCTTTGTCCTGGTGAGGTCGCGCCGAGAAGTCGGCGACGATGCGACCGCCTGTTACATGGGGGCCCGGGTCGGCCGTTGCAACAGCGCTCTTGCCTTTGCGGCAACAAGCGCCCATATGGATGTTGTCGATAGACGGACTGATGATTTGGCTGCGCCACACAAAGTGGGCGTCCAGCAACTGCTCCCGAAAATCCAATGCGAATTCGACAGTCGGCCCCTGCCCAAAGCAGCAGGCGGGCGCGCATCTCTGCAATCTAGAAGTGAAAGGGTTCTCCTGATGTATACGGGAACCGTCAAATGGTTTAACGCCCAAAAGGGCTTCGGCTTCATCCAGCCCGACGACGGCAGCAAGGACGCCTTCGTCCATGTCAGCGCCGTCGAGCGCGCTGGTCTCGGTCATCTGGCCGAAGGTCAGAAGATCCAGTTCGACCTCGTGTCGGACCGGCGCAGCGGCAAGATGTCGGCCGACAATCTCCGCACCGTCGGCTGATCTCCGGATCGCCGTCCCGCTTTCCCGCCGACCACGGATGTACTGGCGGCGGGATGGCGGCTCGCCAAGCCCCGCACTGTCCCGCAAGGGCGTGCGGGGTTTTTTGTTTTGGCGCGCCCATCATGCTCTAGCGTAGTGCGCGCGTCCTCGCCGTCGACGTCGACTATCCTTTCATGAGCCCGCCGGTGGAGGGCCCGGCGGCGGTTCGCGCGGCGGTGGCATCGGCGGGATCGGGGTGGGCTTGGAACCTGGCGGCGGCTCCCGAGGCGCTTCGGCAGGCGGTCTCGGTATCTGTGCCATGAACAGCCCTTCCTCTTGCTCCAGTATCAATGCGGTCGGTGCCTGGAAGTTTCGCGTCATTGCCGCGTGATAGCCATCACTTTCGACGCGGTGATCGGCCCGCCGCCTCAGCTCGGCCAGCGCATTAACGGCACGCCGGCATTGGCCTGGCGGAACAGAGCAAGCGTCAGCACCACCCATGCCGCCGCCACCAGCAGTACCGCCGCGACGGCCGGCCCCTTTCCCAGCAGCCGGTCGAGGCCGAGACCTGCCAGCGGGACCGCCTGCATCATGTGAGTCGCGAAAAAATGCGGCGCCCGCCGGTCGCCGACGGCCAGCGAACACCCCGTCAGCGGCATGCGCGGGGCCCCGGCGGGTTCGACGCCGACGTGATGGCTGAGAGCGCCACCCATCCGAAAGGCGATTACCAGGGTGAGAACGGTGCCGCCGATCAATCCGATGGCCGCGCCGACCCGTGTCGCCGGTCCCAGGCGGCTGGCGTCGTCGAGGAGCGCGGCCAGACCGACGATTGCTGCCGCCGCGGTGATCACTACGGCTCCGGCCGCCATCGCGGCATACATGGCGACGTGGAAGGGTGTCGACAGATTGAAGTGCGACGGCTCCTGGCGTGCCGCCTGCAACACGATGTAGGCGATCTCGAACAAGGCGCAGGCGGCCGACGCCCAGGCGACGCCCTGCAGCAGGATTCCGTGGCGCCAGCCCGTGTCGAGCGCACCTGCGATCAGCGACAGCGTCGCGAAGTGCAGCGCGAGCGACAGCTCGAACTTCATCGGCTTGGCCCACACTGTCGCCCCGTCGATCAGGCGCCGGTCGAACGCCGGCAATGCCACGGTCGCGGCAAGCAACGCCACGAGCAGCGCCGTGGTCGTCCACCAGATCTGCTCCGTGCGGGTCGTTCCCATCCAGTCCATTCGTCCACCCGCTGTCTGCTGTCTGCCGGACCTACGCGTAGACGGCGTCTACAGATCATCGGAGGAAGGTGAGATTGTCTTGGAACGTCACAACAAAAGTTGATGTCCGATTGAGTAGACATTGTCTACCAACCGCGCGTAGCGTCGACCGTGCAGGAGGACTGCCATGAGCAAGCGCTCTCGTTCGTTGTTGACACCGGTCGCCGCCTTTTCCGTTACGCCGGCCGCCCGGCAAGCGGCATTCCAGGTCGACCAAGGGATGGCGCGCATCGCCGTCGGCGTGGCTCCGTGACGAGCGGGTCCGAGAGTTGGCGCGCCCGCTATGGCCCATGGGCAGTCGTGACAGGCGCGTCCGACGGCATCGGCAAGGCCTTCGCCCGAAGCCTTGCCGAGGCCGGTTTGAACCTCGTCCTGGTCGCCCGCCGCGGTGACGTGCTCGAACCGCTCGGCCGTCAGTTGACGCAGCACCACGGCATTCGCGTCCGGATGGTCGCGCTCGATGTCGGCCGCTCCGGCGCCCTGGCAGCCTTGGCCGACGCCACCGAGGACCTGGAAGTCGGGCTCCTGGTCGCGGCGGCCGGCTTCGGCACGTCGGGGCCGTTCGTCGACGGCTCGCTCGAGGCCGAGCTCGATATGATCGACGTCAATTGCCGGGCCGTCGCGGGCCAGGCGTTGCACTTTGGCCGGATGATGGCGGCGCGCCGCCGCGGCGGACTGATCCTGATGAGTTCGCTGCTCGCCTTTCAGGGCGTTCCACGTGCCGCCAACTACGCCGCGACCAAGGCCTACATCCAGACCTTGGCCGAAGGCCTGGCCGTCGAGCTCGCGCCGTTCGACGTCGATGTCGTCGCCTCGGCGCCCGGGCCGATCCTCAGCGGATTCGCTGCCCGCGCCGGCATGCGCATGGGCAGGGCGCAGGAGCCGCAGGTGGTCGCCGACGGCACGCTTGCCGCCCTCGGCCGCAAGGTCACCGTTCGGCCGGGCTGGCTCTCCCGCCTGCTCGAAGCGTCCATGACGGGCTTGCCGCGCGCCCTCAGGGTGCGGATCATGGCGCTGGTAATGGCGGGGATGACCAGGCATCGGCATGGCAAGACGCTCGGCGAGGACGCGAAGCCTGCGTGAGGCGTGCCTCGCCGAGGCGCTTGCCATCGTGGAGGAAAAGGGCGTGGAGATGCTGAGCCTGCGCGAGGTCGCGCGGCGTCTCGGCGTCTCGCACCAGGCGCCGTACCGGCACTTTCCCAGCCGCGATCACATTCTGGCCGAGCTGGTGAGCGCCGCCTTCGCGGCCTTCGCCGCGCATCTCGACCGCGCCCGGGCCGGCCGCGAGCCGGCGCAGGAGCTGGAGGCCTTGGGCCGCGCCTACCTCGACTATGCCGCCCGCCATCCCCTGCAATACCGCCTGATGTTCGGCACGCCGCTGCCCGATCCGGCGCAGCATCCGGACATGATGCGCAATGCCCGGCACGCCTTTGCCGTGCTGCAGGCGGCGCTCGGTCGCCATCCTCCCGCCCTCGGCGGTCCGCCGGGCTATGACGACATAAATCTGGAGGCATTGTTCGTCTGGTCGGCGATCCATGGCGTGGCAAGCATGATGCAGACCGATGCCGTCGCGACGCTCGGCTTGTCGTCCCGCGTGCTCGCCGCGTCGCCGGCACATTCGATGGCCCGCATGCGAACCGCACTGGCACATCTCCCGATTCGAGCGGCAACCCGACGCCGGTCTCGATCCTGACCGTCACCGTTGTCGCCTGCCGCGCCAGATCGACCGAGGGCCTGTCACGGGTGCCCGAGCTCGCGTGTCAGTTCGAGCAACGCCGCTTCCCAGGCGACGACCGCGTCCCTGGCCAGGTCGGCGTGGTCGGGCCGGCGAGGACCGCCCTCCCTGAGACGGCTGACGACGACTCGCGCGAGGACAGCCGCTTGAAGCACCAGGCTCCGGAGTCGCGCCGGTTGCTCATCGGGCAATTCGAAGAGGGCCGCGATGTTGGCGGCCGTGAGGATCAATCTCGTGCCTTCTTCCGCCTCGTCAGGATGCTGCAGGTAGGCGCTGCACACGGCAATGGCGGAGGCTGCTGCTCGACTGATTGCTGCGGGCTTCATGATGCGATGACGATGTCGCGACTGTCAGTGGGAAGCGTTCAACCAGCCGATGCTCGCGTTCAGTGCGGTCGCGAACAGGACCCAAACGCCGTAAGGCGTGAAGAGCAGTGCGGCGGCTGGCACTCGTCGCGATGTCAGGGCAATGAAGGCCGCGATCGCCACCAGGAGCGCCAGGATCACGACGAGCGCCAGGTCGATGCGATGGGCGGAAAAGAACAGGGGTGCCCAGGCGAAGTTCAGGCAAAGTTGCGCCCACCACACCGCCATCGCTGCCGACCGGCGCGCGCGGTTCCAGACCATCCACCCGGCGATGCCGATCATCACGTAAAGTGCCGTCCATACCGGCGGGAAAATCCAGTTCGGCGGGTTGAAGCCGGGTTTGGCGAGGGCCGCGTACCAGGCGTCGGCGGGACTCGTGAACCCGATCGCCATTCCGCCTCCGAGGGCGAGGACGACGAAGGCGATCAGCGAGATGGTGCGGTGGCGCTTGTCGGTTTGATTGTTCATGCATCGTCCTACGCGCGGCGAGCCTCGGCGGATGAAAGCGGCTATGCCGTGAGTCGCTGTGCCAGGCCGACATAGAGCGGGATTCCCAGCGTCAGGTTGAAGGGAAAGGTGACACCCAGCGACAGGGCGAGGGCGAGGCCGGGACTGGCCGCTGGCAGGGCGAGCCGCATCGCCGCCGGCACGGCGATGTAGGACGCGGACGCGGCGAGCGTGATCAGGATCGCCGTGCCCCCGGTCGACAGGCCGACGAACGGCGCGAGCGCCGAGGCGAAGGCCGCACCGGCCAGCGGCATGAGCAGGGCGAAGGCGATGGTCCGCGCGGAAAGCACCCGCGCGCCATCGCGCAGGCCGCGCCCCGAGACCAGGCCCATGTCGAGCAGGAAGAGGCACAGGAAGCCGGCGAACTGGTCGACGAGGAACGGCTTCAGGATCACGCTGCCGCGTTCTCCCGTCACCGCGCCGATGGCGAAGGAGCCGAGCAGCATGACCACCGCGCCGTTCAGCAGGATCTCGCGGGCAAGCTCGGTGCCGTGGCCGGTCTCGCGCTGCCGCCGCGCCAGCAACAGGGCGGACAGGATCGCCGGGGTCTCCATCACGGCCGCGACGGCGATCATGAACCCCTCGAACGGCAGGCCCATCTCGCGCAGCACGCCCATCACCGCCACCAGGGTGACGGCCGAGATCGATCCGTAGTGGGCGCTGACGGCGGCGGCGTCGACGATCGACAGGCCTGTCGTCAACCGCAGCAGCAGGTAGGCCACGAAGGGCGTCAGGAAGGACAGCGCCAGGCCGGCCGCCAGCGCCGCCGCCAGGGTCGCCGACAGTCCGTGATGGGCAAGCTCGCTGCCGCCGCGAAAGCCGATCGACATCATGAGATAGAGCGACAGCAGCTTGGCGACGGCGCCCGGTATGGAGAGATCCGAACGGGCAAAGGCGAGCGCGACGCCGAGGGCGAAGAACAGCACCATGGGCGACAGCAGGTTCTGGTGGGCAAGCGACAGGAACGTCATCGTGTTTCTCCGATGGCGCGTCAGTAAAGGCCGCACTTCCCTTTGGGAAATTGATACTACTGGACAAATACATTTGGAAAATTGAT
>JADHLS010000231.1 GCA_016780605.1 Reyranella sp. | reverse complement strand
TGGTGATCGGCTGCGTCGTGAACGGCCCGGGCGAGGCGCGCGAGACCGACATCGGCTTCACCGGCGGCGGCAACGGCACGCACCAGGTCTATGTCGCCGGCGTGCCGCACCACAGGCTGAAGGATGCCGACATCGTCGAGCATCTTGCCGGCATGATCGAGAAGAAGGCGGCCGAGCTCGAGGCGGCGAAGACGGCGGAGGCGCAGCGACACCGGGCTGCGGCCGAGTAGCGCTTTCCTGCGTTCTTCTTCGACGTTCAATCCGAGGCGATTTTCCGTGAGCAAACTGCAGCCCGTGCGGGGCACGCACGACCTTCTTCCCGACGACTATCGGCGCTTCGCCCATGTCGTCGACACCGCGCGCGACGTGGCGCGCCTCTATGGCTATCGCGAGATGGCGACGCCCATCTTCGAGTTCACCGAGCTGTTTGCGCGCGGCATCGGCGAGACGACCGACGTCGTCTCCAAGGAGATGTACACCTTCACCGACCGTGGCAACGAATCGCTGACCTTGCGGCCGGAATACACCGCCGGCATCTGCCGCGCCTTCGTGAGCAACGGCGAGCTTAGCCAGCAATTGCCGCTGAAGCTGTTCGCCGCCGGACCGATGTTCCGCTACGAGCGGCCGCAGAAGGGCCGCCAGCGCCAGTTCCACCAGATCGACCTCGAAGTGCTGGGCGCGCCCGAAGCCGGCGCCGACATCGAGGTGATTTCGGTGGCGGCCGACATCCTCGACCGCCTGGGGATCCTCGACCGCTGCGTGCTCAAGATCAACTCGCTGGGTGATCCAGAGAGTCGCGCCGCCTACCGCAAGGTGCTGGTCGACTACTACGCCGCCCATGTCGACAAGCTGTCCGAGGAGTCGCGTGATCGCCTGAAGCGCAATCCGCTGCGCATCCTCGACAGCAAGGACGAGGGCGACAAGGCGATCAATGCCAACGCGCCGTCCTTCGCCGATCATCTGAACCAGGCGAGCCGCGATTTCTTTTCGGCGGTGAAGGATGGCCTTGACGCCGCCGGCATCGGCTTCGAGGTCGATCCCGGCCTGGTGCGCGGGCTCGACTACTACACCCACACCGCCTTCGAGTTCGTGACGACCCACATCGGTGCGCAAGGCACGGTGCTGGGCGGCGGTCGCTACGATGGCCTGATCGCCGAGCTGGGCGGCCCGCCGACCGCGGGCATCGGCTGGGCGGGCGGCATCGAGCGGCTGATGATGCTGTGCAACGAGCCGGCGGCCTTGCCGCGGCCGGTGGTGATCGCGCCGCTGGGGCCGGCGGCAGAGGCCAAGGCGCTGGGGCTCGCCCGCGCGTTGCGCCGCCAGGGCGTCACCGTCGAGCAGGACTATCGCGGCAACATGAAGCGGCGCATGCAGCGCGCCAACAAGCTCAACGCCCGCGCCGTGCTGATCATCGGCGACGACGAGCTCGCCAAGGGCGTGGCGCAGCTCAAGGACCTCGACAGCGGCGAGCAGCGCGAAGTGGCGCTGGATGCCGTGGCGGACGCCCTCAAGTGACTCATGCTCCTCTCCCCCTAGCGGGGGAGAGGAGCATGGTGTAACGACCGGCCCTCCATGTCCCTGCTGCAGAAACTCGACCAGATCACCGCGCGCTATGCCGAGCTGCAGGCCAGCCTGTCGGGCGGCAGCCTCGATTCGCAGAAGTTCGTGGCGGCCTCGAAGGAGTATTCCGACCTCGGGCCGCTGGTCGAGGCGATCGGCGCTTGGCGCAAGGCCGAGCAGGAGCTGACGGACGCCGAGGCGATGGCGGCCGATCCCGACATGAAGGCGATGGCCGAGGAGGAGGTCGCCGCCCTCAAGAAGCGCCTGCCCGAGCTCGAGCATGCGGTGAAGCGCATGCTGCTGCCCAAGGACGCGGCCGACGAGAAGAACGCCATCCTGGAGATCCGCGCGGGCACCGGCGGCGACGAGGCGGCGTTGTTCGCCGCCGACCTCTTCCGCATGTACCAGCGCTACGCCGCCGAGCACGGCTGGCGCTTCGAGATCATGGAGCTCTCCGACACCGGCATCGGCGGCTACAAGGAGGCGATCGCCACCGTCTCCGGCCGCGGCGTGTTCGCCCGGCTGAAGTTCGAATCGGGCGTGCATCGCGTGCAGCGCGTGCCGGCCACCGAGGCCTCGGGCCGCATCCATACCTCGGCCGCCACGGTGGCGGTGCTGCCGGAGGCCGAGGAATTCGACATCAAGATCGACGAGAAGGACCTGCGCATCGACGTCTTCCGCGCCTCCGGCCCCGGCGGCCAGTCGGTCAACACGACCGATTCGGCGGTGCGCATCACCCATCTGCCGTCCGGCATCGTGGTCAGCCAGCAGGACGAGAAGAGCCAGCACAAGAACCGCGCCAAGGCGATGAAGATCCTGCGCGCCCGTCTCTACGACGCCGAGCGCCAGCGCCGCGACGACGCGCGCGCCGCCGACCGCAAGGGCCAGGTCGGCAGCGGCGATCGCAGCGAGCGCATCCGCACTTACAACTTCCCGCAAAGCCGCGTCACCGACCATCGCATCAACCTCACGCTCTACAAGCTCGACGAGGTGATGGAGGGCAGGGCGCTCGACGAGATCATCGACGCGCTGATCGCCGACGACGAGGCCGGCCGGCTGGCGGAGCTCGCGGCCTGACCCCCACTTCTGCCGGCGGGGCGACCTACGACGCGCTGATGCGCGACACCGCGGCCGCCTTGTCGGCGGCCGGCCTGGACAATGTCCGTTTTGAAGCCCGCTTGCTGCTGGCCCACGCCGCCGGCCTCTCGGTCGAGCAGCTGATCGCGCGAGGGGGCGATGCCGCTCCGCCCGCGGTCGCCGCGGCGCTACGCGCCCTCACGGCGCGACGCGTTCAGCGCGAGCCGATGGCCTACATCCTGGGCGAACGCGAGTTCTGGGGCCTGCCTTTCAAGGTGTCGCCGGCGGTGCTGGTGCCGCGGCCCGACAGCGAGACGGTGATCGAGGCGGCGCTGGCTCTGCTGGCGGATCGTGCGCGTCCCTGGCGCATCCTCGATCTCGGCCTGGGGTCTGGCTGCCTGCTGTTGACGCTGCTGCGCGAGTTCCCTGCGGCCGAGGGTGTGGGGCTCGACGTCTCCGAAGCGGCGCTCGATGTCGCGCGCGCGAATGCCGAGGCGCTCGGTGTGAGCGGACGCGCCCGGCTCGTGGCAGGCGATTGGCGCCTGCCGGATTGGGCGGAGCCACTCGACGGTCCGTTCGATCTCCTGGTCTCCAACCCGCCCTACATCAGCGCGGCGGAGATCCCCCAGCTGATGCCGGAGGTCGCGCGTTTCGAGCCCCGTTTGGCACTCGATGGTGGGTCCGACGGGCTTGCGGCCTATCGCGCCATCGCCCACGAGGCGCCTCGGCTCGTGGGCCGTGGCGGCCGCATCCTGCTCGAGGCAGGTGCCGGTCAAGCGCCTGAAATATATGGGATTTTTCAGTCCACAGGTTTCACGGCCGAGCCGCCCTGGAAGGACCTCGCCAGCATCGACCGGGTAGTCTCCTTGAGCTATTAAGTGGTTGGCAACTAAATCGAATGAGACTACGTTGATGAGAGCCCCTTGGGGAGCTTGGCTCGGGCTAATCGGTAGCACTTCGATCGGTGGCACTGAGCATTCAATCCCTCTGACAATCAGCCTGACGGCGCCCGGGAAGGGCAGAGGGTAGCAAAGAACAAACACCCGTCCGGCATGTAACTGGCCTTAGGTAATGAGACCAAACAATCGTCAGCGGTCGCGCGGCGGCCGCAATGGTGGCGGCGGTGGCGGCGGCCATCATCACAAGCAGCATCACAATCCGAACCGTCCGCCCAATCGGAACCAGATTTTTGACTCGAGCGGACCCGACGTGCGCGTCCGCGGCAACGCCCATCAGGTCTTCGACAAGTACCAGGCGCTGGCGCGCGAGGCGGCAGCCTCGGGCGACCGCATCATGGCGGAGGCCTATTGGCAATATGCCGACCACTACTTCCGCTTGATCCAGGCGGTGGGCGGCTTCGGCCAGCGCAACAACCAGGGTTGGGGCGACGGCGGCGAGGAAGGCCAGGGGCCGCAGCAGCAGGGCATGCCCGGGCAAGGCGGCGGCCAGCCGCAGCAAGCCAACGGTAACGGCCACGTCCCGGATGAGCGGCTCGATGAGCGGCCCAATGAGCGCCCCAGTGACCGGAGGGGCGATCGCGAGGAGCGGCGCGGCGGCGGACGAGACGATCAGGGGGATGCCGAGCCCGGCCTGGGCGGTGTCGCCTTCCTGCAGAACGGCCGCAACACGCCGGCCGACAACGATCCGTCAGACGACGATCAGCCCGACGTGCCCGAGTACACGCCGGGGTCCGGCCGGCGCCGCAACTAGAAATTCCTCCTCTTCGCGGATGCCGCGAATGGGGAGGCGGTGACGTGGCAACTCCGATTACAGGTGGATGAGAGTCGGCGCGAAGAACGCCAGGATCGTGAAGCCTAAGCCGACGATTCCCAGGCCGCATGAAATGACCGTCAGCCAGACGACCGACGTCAGCGCCGCCGCGCCGGCCAGCACGATGGCCAGCTGGTAGGACGCCGAGGCGTATTCGAACATGTGATAGGCCGCGAGCGACGTCTCGCGATGCGCCTCCTTGGTCTTGGCGCGGGCCATCAGCTCCTTGCGGCCTTCGCCGGTCTCCGGCTCGGTCTCGTATCGTTGGGCGGTCTGCCGCCAGCGCTCGATCTGCGCCTTCACCGCCGCCGGCGCCCCCTGCGGATTGTCCTTCCAGGCCGCCTCGGCCTCGTCGGCGGCGGTGCGCACCACCGTCTGCCGCACCGTCTTGGCCTGGAAAAAATTCCACAGGTTGGATGCTTCGGCATGATCGAGCAGCGCGTTGGTCTGCGAGCTCTTGCCGCCCATTTCCGAGATCGCCAGGGCTGCCGCCAGGACGGCCACCAGCAAGGCGATCTTCTTGTTCGAGGTCTCGACATGGCCATGGCCGCCAGACATGGAACTCTCCCAATTTCCTTGATCTATGTCCTGTCGGCCGAGGTCATACCGCGCCACGTTCCTTGCGAAAAGCCGCACCCGCGATCCGGTCTTGCAAGGGCAGAAACCCTCACCATATCGGCACCAGGATGCCTCCCAGAGGGTCCGCTCTTTCGCCCGCCGATGACGGGGGTGCGAATGAAAGGGTGATGTGATGAACCAAGAGAAGTACACCGAGCGCATGCGGGGTTTCCTGCAGAGCGCCCAGATGCTGGCGCTGCGCGAAGGCCACCAGCGGCTGGTTCCCGACCACATTCTGAAAGTCCTGCTCGACGATCCGGAAGGCCTCGCCGCCAACCTGATCTCCTCGGCCGGCGGCGATTCCCGCGCCGTCCATCGTGCCGTCGAGGCCAGTCTCGCCAAGCTGCCCAAGGTCGAAGGCCAGGGCGCGGGCCAGATCTACATGGCGCCCGAGACGGCGCGCATCTTCGACCAGGCCGAGGCGATCGCCGAGAAGGCGGGCGACAGCTTTGTCACCGTCGAGCGCATGCTGATGGCGCTGGTGCTGGCCAAGGGCACCGAGGCGGCCGATGCGCTGGCCAAGGGCAACGTCAAGCCGCAGGCACTCGAGAAGGCGATCGCCGAGCTGCGCAAGGGCCGCACCGCCGACTCGGCCTCGGCCGAGGGCAGCTACGATGCGCTGAAGAAATACGCCCGCGACCTCACCCAGGTGGCGCGCGAGGGCAAGCTCGATCCGGTGATCGGCCGCGACGAGGAGATCCGCCGCACCATCCAGGTGCTGAGCCGGCGCACCAAGAACAACCCCGTGCTGATCGGCGAGCCCGGCGTCGGCAAGACCGCCATCGCCGAGGGCCTGGCGCTGCGCATCGTCAACGATGACGTGCCCGAGGCGCTGAAGGGCAAGAAGCTGATGGCGCTCGATCTCGGCGCCATGGTCGCGGGCGCCAAGTACCGCGGCGAGTTCGAGGAGCGGCTGAAGGCGGTGCTGTCGGAGATCGCCGCCGCCGAGGGCGACATCATCGTCTTCATCGACGAGCTGCACACCTTGATCGGCGCCGGCAAGGCCGACGGCGCGATGGATGCCTCCAACATGTTGAAGCCCGCGCTGGCGCGCGGCGAGCTGCATTGCGTGGGCGCCACGACGCTCGACGAATACCGCAAGCACATCGAGAAGGATGCGGCGCTTGCGCGCCGGTTTCAGCCGGTTTTCGTCGCCGAGCCCACGGTCGAGGACACGGTCTCGATCCTCCGCGGGCTGAAGGAGAAGTACGAGCTGCATCACGGCGTGCGCATCGCCGATGCCGCCCTGGTGGCCGCGGCGACGCTCTCCAACCGCTACATCTCCGACCGGTTCCTGCCCGACAAGGCGATCGACCTCATGGACGAGGCGGCAAGCCGCATCCGCATGCAGGTCGACAGCAAGCCCGAGGAGCTCGACGAGCTCGACCGGCGCATCATCCAGCTCAAGATCGAGAAGGAGGCGCTCAAGAAGGAGAGCGACCAGGCCTCGCGCGACCGGCTGGAGCGGCTGGAGAAGGAGCTGTCGGAGCTCGAGCAGAAGTCCGCGGCGCTGACGGCGCAGTGGAAGTCGGCCAAGGACAAGCTCGCCGATTCGCAGAAGATCAAGGAGCAGCTCGACAAGGCGCGCTCCGAGCTCGAGATCGCCCAGCGCAAGGGTGAGCTCGCGCGGGCGGGCGAGCTCGCCTACGGCGTGATCCCCGACCTCGAGAAAAAGCTCAAGGAAGCCGAGACCCACGAGGTCCAGGGCGGCAAGGGCGTGAAGGAAGAGGTCACGCCCGAGGACATCGCCGCCGTCGTCTCGCGCTGGACCGGCGTGCCGGTCGACAAGATGCTGGAAGGCGAGCGCGGCAAGCTGCTGCGCATGGAAGACCAGATCAAGAAGCGCGTGGTCGGCCAGGACGAGGCCGTGCGGGCGGTGGCCGACGCGGTGCGTCGTGCGCGCGCCGGCCTGCAGGACCCCAACCGGCCGATCGGCTCGTTCCTGTTCCTGGGGCCGACCGGCGTCGGCAAGACCGAGCTCACCAAGGCGATCGCCGAATTCCTGTTCGACGACGACCAGGCGATGGTGCGCATCGACATGAGCGAGTTCATGGAGAAGCACTCCGTCAGCCGCCTGATCGGTGCGCCGCCGGGCTATGTCGGCTACGACGAGGGCGGCGTGCTGACCGAGGCGGTGCGGCGCCGGCCCTACCAGGTGATCCTGTTCGACGAGGTCGAGAAGGCGCACCCGGACGTGTTCAACGTGCTGCTGCAGGTGCTGGACGACGGTCGCCTGACCGACGGCCAGGGCCGCACGGTCGACTTCAAGAACACGCTGATCGTGCTCACGTCGAACCTCGGCAGCGCGCACCTCGCGGCGCTGGCCGACGGCCAGTCGGCCGAGACCGTGCGCGAGCAGGTGATGGAGGAGGTGCGCCGCGCCTTCCGGCCGGAGTTTCTCAATCGTCTGGACGAGATCCTGCTGTTCAACCGCCTGAGCCGCGCGCACATGACGGACATCGTCGAGATCCAGCTCGGTCGCCTGCGCAAGCTGCTCGCCGATCGCAAGATCGACCTCGAGTTCGACAGCAAGGCGCTGCAGTGGCTCGCCAACCGCGGCTACGACCCGGTCTACGGCGCGCGGCCGCTGAAGCGGGTGATCCAGCGCAGCCTGCAGAACCCGCTGGCGACGCAGATCCTCGAGGGCCGCATCAAGGACGGCGACACCGTCAAGGTCTCGGTCGAGGGCGGCGAGCTCTCGGTCGGCGGCCAGCGCGTGCTGAGCGAGGCGGCGGACTAGGACTGCTTCTTGCGCTT